>DFBT01000022.1:8066-14547 GCA_002366725.1 Caldifarciminota bacterium UBA3073 | reverse complement strand
AATGCAACAGATGCATACTGGTTTATTAAAACGAGAGTCAAAGTAAAAATCCTTTCGAGAATCCCGATTACAGCTCCCGCTCCTTTAAAACCGGTCTCTGGCAATGAAAACTTTTTTAGTATCCCACGAACGATAAAATGGCCGACCACCACCGCCAATATATACGATGCCAAATAAATTCCTATAATCCCAATATCTAATTCAACCATTACAACCCCTTTTTGTAAAGCCTTTTCCCCTTTACTTTTCCTTGTCAAGCATTTTTGCTTTACTTTCGTTTGTCAAGTGTTTTTACTTTACTTTCATCTGTCAGGCATTTTTGCCTTACTTTCACTTATCAGGCTTATTTGCCTTACTTTTTAAAGCTGGTAGCTATTCTTAAATAAAATCTTAACGAGGTTTTCGGCGTCGGCAATCAACTCCCAATTTCCGGCTTTCAAAATCTGAGATGTCGCCTGTTTTGTAATGCCAAAATTCCCACCCAATTGCTCATAGGTGTAATCTGGATGAAGTCTATAATAATTTGCTATTTCCCTCTGTCTTTTTGTCCATGAATTTTCCAAAACCCCAATAAAGCGTAACAATGTATTAATTATTGTGTCGGTTTGATTGGGTGCATCTGAAGATTTGATAAATATCCTTCTTTTTTTCTTTTTACACAACTCTAAGGTATCCCTGGCTCTGTAAAATGCACTTCCCCTCATCCCCATTTCCTGGGTAAACGGTTTCTCGATATCGCCAATTCCAACACCGCAATAAATATCCACTTGCAATTTACTTCTGATGATAGTATATATATCATACACTTTTTCGGGATTTATCAAGGCTCCTTGAAATTCATCACCAACCGTCGGTCTAAAAGAAACAACTATATCGTCGGGAAATTTTTGGTTTATCTCTTTGAGCACCTTCTCTAATGTCACAAAAATATCTCGCCAACCATTTAAATCCCTCGAGCTTTTTATATCACCAATTATTACACATTCATTTGACATTTTCCCTCCCTGATAAAAAGTAAGCAGTGAGGAGTAAGCAGTAGGCAGTCAATTGTCAATTTTCAATTGTCGATTGCCAATTTGTTAGTATACTAATTATATAACAAAAAGCACAATTTGTCAAGGAAAAAAGAATTGGACGCAGATTAACGCGGATAAAGGAAGGATTTTCATTAAACAGGGACTCATACGAGACTGGGATGAGACTTTAAATTTAAAAATTAGTTTGTCTCTTATATTCTCTTACCTGCCTACCGGCAGGCAGGCAATCCCTGTTATTTTTTTATTTTTCAGTGTCTTTCGTGTCCTCCGTGGGCCGCTTTTCCCCAATCCATTCCATACGGGTCCTTCGGAGAAGTATCAAGAAAAATAAATCATGAGACTGGCGGGCAACGGTTCCTTAAAAATTTTCTTGACATACCTTCATTTTTATGCTATAATCCAGTAACAAATATCAAAAATCAAATATTAAATATCAAAATTACTTGCCTTCCGTCGTGGGCTTTTATTAACTCCCATGAAAGACACGAACAACACGGAAATTACTGCATATAACCTTTAGTGCCATCTGTGTAATCCGTGGCTTTTTTTAGTGTCTTCCGTGTCCTTAGTGGGCTAAGAGATCGAGTTTGATTTTATGCGGATTGATTACGAAAGAGCGTTGAACGAGGAACAGTACAACTGTGTTACCGCCGGAGAAGGTCCCATCTATGTACTCGCCGGCGCGGGTTCCGGCAAGACCAGGGTGCTCACATATCGCACTGCATGGCTTATTGAGAACGGGGTCCTGCCAAATCGAATAATGCTACTCACATTTACCAACAAGGCGGCGAGGGAGATGCTCACCAGGGTGGAGACCCTGACCGGATTGAATCTGCGAAATCTGTGGGGAGGCACATTCCATCACATCGGCAACCTCATTTTACGCAGGATGGGAAACTCTATCGGGCTCGCCCCCGATTTTATGATAATTGACGAGGGCGACGCAAACTCTCTTCTAAATGAATGCAAAAGGGAATGTGGCATACCACGGGATGGGAAATTTCCAAAGGCAAAGGTCTTGAAAGAGGTTATATCGAACTCCGTCAATTCACTACGGGATATTTCAACGACGCTCTCGATGAGATTTCCGCATCTCATCGAATTCTCTCCCGAAATCGTAAAAATAGAAAGGGAATACAGGGTGAGGAAGAAAAGGGACAACCTGATGGATTTCGATGACCTTCTCTATTACTGGTGGGAAGTTCTGAACAACGGAGATCTGGTATACAACTTCGAGCACATACTCATCGACGAATACCAGGACACAAACCTACTTCAGGCAAAAATAGTTGACAAAATTGCCGAGTGGGTCGGCAATATCACCGTCGTTGGCGATGACGCCCAGAGCATATACTCATTCAGGGGTGCAGACTATAAAAATATAAGAGATTTTCCACTGCGTTATCCAGATACGAAGATTTATAAACTGGAAACAAACTACAGAAGTACACCGCAGATACTTCATCTCGCAAATGAGATAATCGAGAGAAGCGACGCGCGCTTTAAAAAAAGACTCATTCCCGTTGAGAATAACGGCGATACTCCAACCGTGGTCGCCACAAGAGACACATACGACCAGGCGAGGTTTGTAGTTTACAAGATACGGGAGCTGATAGACAGGGGAGATTCGTACTGTGATATAGGTGTACTTTATAGAGCCCACTATCAGTCTGCTGAACTCGAAATTCAACTCTCAAAATCCGATATTCCATACATCGTGAGGTCGGGTGCCAGATTTTTTGAAAGGGCACATATAAAGGATGTTCTCTCCTACCTTCGAGTGATTGTAAATCCGAGAGATTCGGTATCTTTCAAACGATTACTGAAGCTCGAAGAGGGTATAGGCGATGTAACCGCGCAGAAGATTTACGACAAAATAGGCTCTGCCCACTCTCCCCTCCACGAATTTCTCTCATCCGAGCAAGAAGTGCCAGAAAGGGCGGTCTCCGGGATAAGGAATTCGAAAAGAATTCTCGGCAGTATAATAAAACTCCATCCCTCGGAGGCGATAAAATTTATTTTTGAATCGGGATATGGGGAGTATCTTGAACTCTCCTACCCAGATGCACAGGAGCGAAAAGAGGATGTGGGCATTCTCGTTGAAGTTGCAAAGAGACACAGGTCACTGTCGAGATTCTTATCAGAGGTTACACTCTCTGAGCCCGCAACCGGGGAAGACAGTTACATCGTACAAACGGGCAATGATAGCGTGGTTCTTTCCACCATTCACCGCGCAAAGGGCCTCGAGTGGAAGGTTGTGTTTCTCATATATGCCTGCGATGGCGGACTTCCCATGGCAATGAGTTATAAATCTTTAGAGCAATATGAGGAGGAGAGAAGACTGTTCTATGTCGCCGTTACAAGGGCAAAGAGAGAATTGTATATAACATATCCCATGAGGTCATCGAGAGCAAGGTCATATCTGTCCGCATCGCCTTTCCTGAGGGAATTGGACGAGGGCGCATACCAGATGATGTGGCTGTAGGATACAGAATCATTGGACGCAGATGAACGCAGATCACCACAGATAGGAGTGGAGAGAGTAAAGCGAAGGGCGTTGAGCGTAGAGCGTAAGGCGAAGAGAGAAGGGAGAAGAGAGTAGGCAGTAAGCAGTAGGCAGTAAGCAGTAGGAAGTAAGCAATAGGCAGTAAGCAATAGGCAGTAAACAGTAAGCAGTAGGCAGTGGAAAGGAAAAAGTGACTAATGACCCAATAACGAACAACATATATAATATGTGTAAGAGAATAATTAACCACGGATAAACACAGACTGACACCGATCTTATGAAATAAAAAAATATCTTTGTCTATCTGCGATAATCTGCGTCAAAAAAACAAGAACTAAATTAACCACGGAGTCACACGGATGGATATAGAAGTTAAAAAGTTAAAGGTCAAAACTTAAATCTAAAATCTGTGAAAATCTGTTTAATCCCTGCCTGTCATACGACCTGTATAGGCGGCAGGCAGGTGTGGTTATATCTTTGACTTTTACCCGGAGAGCGTATGGAGGCTTTAAAGGTTATAGTCGTCGCCGTAATGGCGGGATTTGCGGTATCCGCACTGGTAATCATCTTTATGGCATTATACCGTAATCTAAACAAACTTGGCAGGGGCAAGAGAGTATTGATAATTAGATTCCTCTGCATACTGCTGTCGCTTCTTATTTTTGTGAGCCTGGCTACCTACACGAAAACAGATTACATAAAGAAAGGGATAATGGGATTCTCCCTTGGGGAAAGTGTTGCCAACAGATGTGGTGTGACAGGCGCCTTCATCTCTCACATCCTCTTTGTGCTGTTTGGAACATCTGCCTATATCATTCCGATCGTCTTATTCATCTGGGGAGTGATAAGACCTCTCCATTACGGTCGATTTCTCCTCTGGCATGCCTACATAATCATTCTCGCTGTATTTCTCGATGTGATTTTTGAACTTGTGCCCGGCATCTACGGCGGACTGATAGGTCATAACCTTCTATACTTCCTCACGAGATGGCTCGGAAACATTGGATTGTACATACTGCTTGCATTCACCTTTGCCGGACTTCTTTATATGCTCCCCGCCGTGAGAAAACTTGGGAGAAAAAGAAGGCAACCGCGGGAGATTTCCGAAAAACGAAAGAGAATAAGACGCCCAAAAACTGAACCAGAAACGATTGAACAACCTCCAGTGAGAATAAAACCCCGAAAACCCATCGGCAAAAATTTCTGGGAGAGATTTCTCTCAATATTACATCAACCCGAAAAGGATTATATAAGCATCACCGGAGACGAGCTCAGCAAAAATGCAAGTTTGATAGAGAAAAGGTTTGAAGAATTTGGTGTTTCTGGAAAGGTAACTGGAATATCACCGGGACCCGTTGTCACACGATATGAGTATCAACCCGCGCCCGGCATAAAGGTATCGAAGATAGAATCACTCGCCAATGATATCGCCCTCTCCATGAAGGCTTCGAGGGTGCGAATTGTTGCTCCAATTCCCGGAAGCTCCGCCATAGGAATAGAGGTTCCCAACGCCACACGGAAGGATGTGTATCTCAAACAGCTTCTCACGGATGAAAAATTTATGTCGTCAAGGTCCAAGCTCACCACCGTTATGGGTGTCGACATAGCCGGTGTCTCCGTATGCGCGGATATACAGACGATGCCGCATCTTCTGATTGCCGGGGCAACGGGCTCGGGAAAGAGTGTATTTATAAACACGATAATAGCCAGCATCCTCTCAAAGGCAGAACCAGAGGATATCAGATTTATTATGATAGACCCAAAGAGGATAGAACTTCCGGTGTATAACAGTATTCCACATCTCATCTATCCCGTGTTAGCAGACGCAAAGAAAGCACTCGATGCCCTCAAAGAGGTCCTCGACTGGATGGACATGAGATACAGGGAGTTCGCGAGGGCGGGGGTGAGAGACATTGAAGGATATAATAACAGGTCGCAGACAAAAAAACCATATATCGTGATAATAGTGGATGAACTTGCAGACCTCATGTTGACTGCACCGAGGGAGATAGAGGAAACGCTGACGAGACTTGCGCAGATGTCGAGGGCGGTGGGTATACATCTCATTCTCGCCACACAGAGACCGTCCGTGGATGTAATAACTGGACTCATAAAGGCAAACTTCCCAGCAAGGGTTGCATTTCAGGTGGCATCAAAAACAGATTCGAGAACGATACTCGATATGAACGGTGCGGAGAAACTGCTTGGGAGGGGTGATATGCTCTTTCTACCCCCGGGAAAAGGCGAACCCGTGAGGCTCCACGGTGCATACATATCGACTGAAGAAGCGAAGGGAATCGCAAATCTGTGGGCAGAGAAATGGTTGAACGAACTTCTTTCCGATTTCGAAAGATGCGAAGAACTCACCCAGATGGTCATAGACTACGACCTCATGGATTCAATTGTAAAACCCGATATGCCCGGTGCCATGGAGAGAATAGGGAATTTCTCTGCAGATGCGCAAAAGGAGCTCAACATAGACATCGGCGCCCTCAGGTCAACTTTACTAAAACTCGATTACTACCCCCAACTTTCGGAAATGAAGGTGACGGCAGAGAAGAGGGAGTCATTTAAGGAGAGGCTCGATGAAGTGGACGAATTATTTGAGGAGGCAAGAAAACTCGTAATAAGGCATCAAGTGGCGTCTGTATCCCTTCTCCAGAGGCATTTCAAAATTGGTTACGCGAGGGCGGGCAGAATGGTAGACCAGTTAGAAAAGGCGGGCATAATCGGTCCCTATCAGGGAAGTAAATCGAGGGAAGTTTTGATAGAATTCGAGTAGATGGTTGACAGTTGACGGTTGACATTTTTTGGTCAACAGTAATTCGTATCTGCAACCTACAATCTACAATTTGAAGGTCATAAAAAAGACAAGATAGTTATCTATAGAAACCTTCCCCGTTTCGTATTTATCGTCTTCATTTCTTTTGCATGCCCA
>DFBT01000022.1:0-7978 GCA_002366725.1 Caldifarciminota bacterium UBA3073 | reverse complement strand
CCTAAAAAACATAATGGGGATTAGATTTGTATGCTACTATTTTTAACCAGTTAGTGTCAAAACTTTTATAATTACCTAAATGGAAGAAGGAAATGGCAAAAGCTATCTACATATCCGCAACGGAGAGGGACACGGGTAAGACATCTATCTCCATCGGTCTCATAAAGTATCTGCTTGAGAAGGGCATAAAGGTTGGTTTTATGAAGCCCATCGGCCAGAGATATGTGGAGATAGATGAGAAGAGATTCAGCGAGGATGCCGTTCTCGTTAAAAGGATATTTGCGCTTCCGCACAGGCTTGAGGATATGAGTCCCGTTATAGTAGAGAAAGGGTTGACAGAGGAATATATAATGAAAAGAAGGAGATCTTTCAAGAGACGGATAGTTTCATCCTTCAGAAGGATAGCACAGGAGAGTGATTTTGTGGTGGTTGAAGGGACGGGACACGCTGGGGTAGGTTCCTGCCTCGACATGTCAAACGCGGATGTTGCGAAGGCCATCTCGGCGCCCGTTCTCGTGGTGGCAGAGGGGGGAATTGGAAAAAGCATTGATAAGATAATGCTCAATAGAAGCCTTTTTGAATTGAAGGAGACCAGAATACTGGGGTTGATAATAAATAAGGTAAGGGAAAATAAATACAAAAGGATACAGGATGTGCTCGGGACGGCACTCAAAGCCAAGGGCATGCGTGTATTCGGGTTTATTCCATACATCCGTCATCTTGCAACGCCCACGATAGCCCAGATAGGTAATCACACTAATGCCACAGTTATCTCCGGTGAGGAAGGCCTGGAAGAGGAGATAGATGATATATCGGTGGCAACGATGGAACCCCATGCCGTGCTCGACCTC
Source organism: Caldifarciminota bacterium UBA3073 (assembly GCA_002366725.1). Classification (GTDB taxonomy): domain Bacteria; phylum Hydrothermota; class UBA3073; order UBA3073; family UBA3073; genus UBA3073. The sequence goes on along the minus strand of DFBT01000022.1, from coordinate 7,127 downwards.
ATTCTTAATTCAGAGAAGAATCTCTTTCTCATTACATCCTCCGATAGAGTGGATGTACTCCTCGCCATTGTTGCCGCCTTTTTTGAAGGCGCAAAGAAATTAAAGGGAATCCTGCTCTCCGGGAAAACTCCCCCGCCCGCAAATATCTTGCACGCCCTCAAAAAGACCGGAATTCCCGTGCTCATGGCAGATATAGGCGTATACACCCTTGCATCCATGCTCTCGAATCTCACCGTAAAAACAACTCCCGATGATAAGAGAAGGATAGAATCCCTGTATAAACTAATAAAAAGGCATGCCGATACCGAACTGATTATGCGGGCAATGGAAAAGGAGAAGGAGGTGCCCATTGGCTTCAGGGAATGGTGGAGAAAGATCCTGAAGGCTATACTCAAATTTTTCAAGGAGTTATCACGGGGAACAGCGTCAAAGAACAAAGACCATAGATAACCCCGTAAAGTCGCTTTGCGCCAACGGGGCTCGCCCCGTGGAGTAAGTTTTGCTACTCCACAGGGCAAGCAGATCACAGACTCAACGACTCACCGAATAATATCGGACATCCGTCATTGCACGGAATTTCCTTACATATAGAGTGCAGTGTTATTCTGAGTAGTTCCAATGAAACTCCAAAGCGTTACAATCACACAAATTAAGATTGCTTCGTCCCGATAGTCATCGGGACTCGCAATGACAGATGCTGACCACCGTCATTGCGAGGAACGAAGTGAGTCTGTCATTGCGAGCGACCAATCCACAGGATCTGTATAGACGGGAACGTGGCAATCTCATCATCAGATATTTTGCATTTTAATATTTGATTTTTGATTTTTGAAACAGGATGCTGGGACTATAGATTTGGGGTTTTAGTATCTCCTCGATAAACCAATTCGCACTCTATATAGTCAACCCGACCACCAATTGGAGGATTGGGCTTACGGACCTTCACCGTAAGGGTATTGGGTTTATATACATCAACAAGAACAGAAAGAAGTCTCTTCGCCACATCCTCAATGAGGGTATAGGCTGAACCCTCCACCGTATCTTTTATCAGACTATATACTTCTTTCAGGTCGACGAAGTTATCGGCATCAATGCTCACATCCGCATCTATCTCCCTCTTTTCCTTCCTTTCCTCTTCACTGATGCCTATGTTTGTGTAGAGTTTTATCCCCGATATAGTAAGCATAATCCCAAATTATGCGTTAAGAAACCATCTCAAGATCCGTATGGACAAGACGATAAGCATTCTTATATCAAATATCAAAATGTAAATATCAAAATTATCCGTAGGATCCGTATGGACAATTCAAAAATTAAAAAGAGGAGGGAGATAGAGAGTATATCATATTTCTGCATTTTTATATGTCACTTTGATTTTTGATATTTGATTTTTGATTTTTCAGTGAAGTTCCGTGATTATCCGTGGTTAATGCATATTCTGGGATAATTAAAACAAGGTTTTCCAATGGGTATTCAAGTGTTTATCTTCTGAAAATTTTCCCAAGTCTCTGGAATATCGTTCTTTTCATCTTTCGCCTTATCTCGGGTAGGGCGCGGATCGCCGCCTCTCTTCCCTTCTGAACGCAAAAATCCAGCTTTCTGTAGTCTGCCCAGTGAATTTCCTTAACATCGGGCGATATAATTACATCTGCAAGAGTCAATTCCCCTTTTGCCAGCCTGTACTTTACTATCTCGTCTACCCTGAAGTTTATATCGAGTCCCGTTTTGAAGTTGGAACAAACTTTTAGGGGTGAGCTCAGATTTGATGCGATGGCCAAATCTGCACCCATCTCTTTCAATGCTTCAACGGGCACATTTTGTGTGGCACCGCCGTCGACTAAAAATTGCCCGTCTTTTTCCACATGCGGAAGCAATCCCGGTATTGCGATACTGGCAGACACTGCCTGGAGAAGAGATCCCTCGTTCAGTACGATATCCTCTCCTGTAACGATATCTATTGCAGCCACGCTCAGGGGAATTTTGGTGTCTTCAAATCTCTTTCCATCGAATATCTCACTGAGTAATTTCTCAACTTTTTCCCTGTCAATAATGTATGGACGAAATAATACCTTGCCATAACTGTATTTTTCCTTCACGAATGTTGTTATCCTTCTGAACAGGTTGTAATCTTTGTTATCGAAGACATTGAATCCGATATTCTTAAATGTATCCGATGCGAGAAGCTCCTTTGCCTTGATTTGGAGTGAAGTGGCATCGGGGTCGAGACAATATACCGCACCGACCACCGCGCCTATGCTCGTCCCGCATACGAGGTCGATGGGGATATTCTCCTTCTCTAAAACTTGAAGAACACCGATATGGGCGAGTCCTCGGGAGGAACCACCTCCAAGTGCAAGACCTATCTTCATCATTTATCCCTAGCTATCTATAATTTCCTATTTTAGATACTCCCGCCCGACCTGCCTTGGCGGGAGTGGGCAGGCTCTCCCTTAGAAGGTGGCAGACTTGTTCATAGAATCCGTATGTATATGAAATTATCTCATCTAAGAGAATCCGCCTTTACCACAATCAAGATAAGGGGGCACCAAACTCAACACCCCCTTACTTGAATGCACCTCTACTTTCAGTTCTATTTCATCAACACGATCTTCTTCGTCGCCTCGTATCCATCCGTTACAAGTCTTGCAAAGTAGATACCGGATGGGAAGTTCTTACCATCCAACTTTATAGTATGATAGCCTGCCTCAAGCCTCTCATCCACAAGCGTCTTTGCCTCTCTACCCGATATATCATATACCTTTATAGAGACTCTCTCCTCTCTTGGAATACCAAACCTGATAGTCATATCATTTTTTACTGGATTTGGATAAATAGACAGAAAATGAATCGCGGGTATTTTTCCTCCGGCAGTCTGGCTCCCTCCACCACCGTCTCTTATGTAGCGACCATTGGAAACAAACACAAAGTCCCTCACCCATCCAGGTCTTTTCACTGGAGCAATGAACTCAAGAGATAAAGTGTCTCCAGACATCAGTTCTGCATACCTCTCATCCTCGGTAAGTAACCTCAGCCTTACCGAACCAATGTCAGAGTGAACAGCGGACAAGAGCGGACAGGGTCTCACACGAAATGGGGCATTGTTTCTCTTCCCAAACCGTATATAATCAAGTCTCTGGGAGACATCGGTGAATGTGAATCTCAGACTCACATCCTCTGTAGAGGAAACTGTGAGTGGAAGCACTTCGCAAGATGGATTCTCTCTCCCCCTGATGAATCCTACAGGTTCAAAGTTTGAGGCATTTGCCTTTTCAACCATAAGTCTGGGCTTCGGTCCTGGTGGGGCGAGTATGACATAGTCTCCCCCGTTAGTCTCTCCAAAATCAGCGGTAATCTTTTCAACCTCATTTGCTTCGACATAGATATTATCAAAATCGAGAAGGTCATATGTATAATCCACCCCGTTCTCTCCTATAACTAACTGAGAAGCGAGCATAGAAGAAACGGGTATAATTCCGGCGTCTGGTGCCACAAATATCTCAACACTGTCTGGATGGTCAATCGCTATAAGTCTCAGTCTATCCAAAAACGAGTGTTCACTGCTCTCTTCTCTAAGCTGCAATCTGTATCTGTTTCCATCTTTAACGGGCTTCTCCCTCAGCTTATACCAGTCCTCCACGATTTCTCCATTCCCCGACCCCGAAAGGATATTATTATCTTCGATAAACTCTCCCACATTCCAGATGTAGAGAAACGGACAAGGTTGAGGGGCTACAGCTTCAAGATATATCATGTTCGATTGGACATATAAAGATCCGGTGAAGTAGGCTTTAACATAATACCATGCTCCTTGGGTGGGGTGGAAGTCGTAGGGATCGACAAAACTAAAGCTGGTGCCATGATACACCTTTACCCATCCAGTAGGATCAGAATATCGAGGATTTTTGAGTTTGCGCCAGAGCTCGTAATGGTTAAGAGGTCCATTGTATGTCCATGAGAGATGGGCACGGAAATGGTAAACGTCTTTTGGTTCGCCTCCCGATTTAGGTGGATTTAAGCATTCCATCCATCCAGAGAGATGGACAGATGCGGGTTCCCCCAGAGCGGTATATTTCAATTGGACATTACTCGGACTACAAGGAACCCAGCCAACATGACCTCCGCTTATAGTATATACATCATATACATAGGTTTCGAGTGTAGCGGTTGTGGGCGTTATTGACCCTGGAACAACCCTGCACCATCCCATACCATAGTTGGGATTTGCGATTGAAAATCCATTAGTCCCCACTCCTCTACCCCAGGCATAGGGTGTGGAAACAAAGGGGCTTAAGAAGGTTGCACCCTTTTGGACCCTATACCATTTAGCGAGATACACGCCTGTTGCGAGCCCAGGAACATCAATGAACACCCGTTTTTCGTAGCTACTCCCATGATCTACAACAGAACCTCCACTTACATTCCACTGCTTGAGCTGGTTAGGAGAACGCAGCAGGTCAAGTGCCTTTCTGGCATTGATACGACCATCCCCGTATTCTGGTGTCCACTCCTGCCCAAGCATCAGGGGAACTGTATCTGCCGATATCCTGATAATCTGCTCTATATCGTCGTTGTAGAGATCAGTATTATATCCTTTTAAAAGTCCTGCAAGTCCTGTGACAAAAGGAGCAGCCATAGAAGTGCCACTCCTATAATCGTAGTCGTCATTGGGTAGTGTAGAGTAAATATCCATTGAATCCCATGGATAACCATTACCACCGGGTGCAACTACGTCAATATGGTTGCCAGTATTTGAAAGACTCCATCGAGCATCATCGTTTTCCGTTGCTCCTACAGCTATGATTCCCTGTCCATATGCAGCAGGATATCGTGGATCAGAGGAACCTTCGTTCCCCATGGATACCACAGCGACTCTATTCATCTTATAGGCATAGGCAAAGGCACGTCTATGTGTAATTGAGTAATCAGGACCACCCCAGCTGTTGTTTAATACATGACATCCTGCATCAACAGCACTAATGATAGCCGGGTAAACTTTGTCCGGATCTATATATGTAGGGTCTTGGTCCCAACTAATATCCTCATCATGGAGTTGGGCATACCAGTTAACTCCAGCTATACCCTCATTATTATTGTTGGTCTTTGCCGCAGCAATTCCAGCTACATGAGTACCATGTTCATATGAATATCCAGCATCACCAGATACCTTGCCACTAAGGTCTACATGGTTTTCATCAATGCCACAGTCCAGAATCCCAAGCTTTACTGAAGAAATCCCTGTTGCGATATCCCAAGCCTCAGGGGCGTCAATGTCAGCATCTGGAGTTCCACCTGCCTGACCTGTGTTATGCAGTCCCCATTGAAGGTTAAAATACTCATCATTTGGAGTAACATAATACTCGTATCTTGGAATACGCTCAGCATAAACAACATCAGGCAATGCTGATAATTCTTCTACAACCTTGTTAAGGTTTGTACCCTCTGGAAATCTAATTTTATAGATCAGCGACAGATCAGGTTTTTTGACCAATTCACCTGTTGGAGAAATAGCAATGGTGTCTGCAGGATCGTAACCTGGGAAAGCTACAAGAACCAAATCTGCTCCATGCCTTTCTATGACCTCAGCTACCAAAGGTTTAAGGGTATCAAGTTTGTTCGGTGGTACACTTGTCTCTCCTGCAGGCATTTGGATAGTTCCAGGCCTGAACTCAACGATGATCTCCCTCTCATACTTCTCTAGCGGGCTAAGTTGCCCAAAAGAGACCTGAACAAATGCTGCCAGACCAACGAAGACAGCAATACCGGTAAGTATTCTGCCGTTCATTTCTCCTCCTTGCCCATCTGGGCGTCATGGAAATGTTAACTGATACTTATCTGTGCCATCGGCATTCATGACCCAGAGCCGACCTGTGCCAGGTTTGTAGACTACACTGTCTGTTACTACACATCCTCCAGGAAGAGTATCATATACCCAGTAGCCCTCTGGAGATGTAGTGTAGATAATGTATTTACCGTCAGGTGACCAACAACACGGCTCTATGCATACATCTTTAGCCAACTGTTGTAGGTTATTTCCATTAGAGTCTATCACCCAGATCCCACTTTCATGCTCAGAGCGAGAAGCAAATGCAATATTAGAGCCATCTGGAGAAAAGACAGGATACCGATTACAGTGTCCTTCAAAAGTTAACTGGGTGGCATTCGTTCCATTTGTGTCAGCCACCCAAATCTGTGATTCGGCATTGGTAGGCCCAGGTCCACCTGCATAAACAAACTTAGTTCCATCTGGTGACCAATCTGGATATCCTCCATTGCGCATTACAAGGTGGTCATCACTTCCATCAGCGTTCATCATCCACGTTCCGTAAGGGTGTGTTACAGTAGATATACTCTGGTCGTATGCTATCTTCTTGCCATCAGGTGACCAATCTGGATAGAAGGTTCTTCGGTTGAATGTCAGTTGAGTTAGACTATCTCCGTTTACCTTTATTTTGTAAATTACTCCTGTATAATGGCTAAATACAATCCATTCTCCATCAGGTGACCAGTCTGGTCCCTCTACTGTTGCATTCAGAAAAAGCCTTCTGTTTGTTCCATCAGGATTAATGAAGTAAAGTCCACAAGTATCTGTTGTTGAGTCACTGTAATTGGCGGCGTGATAATAAGTAATGATAGAACCATCGGGGGACCAAGCTGGATCATAATCAACGGGTCCAATAGGCCAAGGATCGAACCTTGGTGGCTCAGAACCATCACCAGGTCCAAACGGATTCCATCCGCAGCCAGTTAAAACAAGTATTGTAAAGATACTTATGGTGATAAAAAGTCTCTTCATAATCTTTACCCTTTCAAAATCGTACAACATCATCATGTTTTACCCCGCGCATCATCTGACACGCAGGGCTCGCCTAAACGAACCTCACAAACCTCGCATAAAAGAGACCGCAAGAATAGATAAAAATACCCCCAGTCCTGTGTGTTTCAAGGATTGAGGGTGTAGGAATCTCTCTGGATGTAACTATACGAGAGAGAGAGCAATATCTGGTAACACATTCATATCGCTCCTTTTAAATTTTAATCAGAAGTGATTTTTTACCCAACATCATTATAACACAAAAATTCTATTTTGTCAAGCTTTTTATAAGAATGTCAAGAAAAATTTGCTTCGC
>DFBT01000009.1 GCA_002366725.1 Caldifarciminota bacterium UBA3073 | reverse complement strand
TCAAATGTTTTATAATCGCCAATTCCAATTCTTAATATTTAATTTTTTAAATTGCCTATTTTAATACTATCAATTTTTTGCATAAATCCTCAACGGCAACGAAGTATATGCCCGGTGCAACTCTATTTCCGTGCATATCTCGTCCATTCCAGACGGCATAAGATGCCATCCATCCAAATCGGTACCACCATCATCCGAAAAGAACACCCTGCCCTCGCCGCCCGTGGATGTTGTGGCGGCGTAAATCCCACCGCTGACCGTCTGGAATAGATAATTTATCTTCTGCGTACTCCCAAGTTGTATCGATGTTACATCGTACCAGTCTTCGGCAGACGGCGTCCAATATATGTACCCCGAATTTCCCGTCCCGGCGAATCCGTATCCATCGGGTCTAACGAGAAGGGAAAGGACGAGGAAATGCAGTTGACACTCAGCGTATTGGTCAAGGGCGCCGTCTCAGACCATGTATATCCGCCATCTTCACTCACATATATAACCCCAATACCTTGCTTTCTGCCGTCTGCAAATATCCTTCCATCGGGGGACTCCACGATACAGTGTGTCTCCCTCAAACTGTCGATACTCAAGAGATGCGGGTCCGAAAGAGAGGGGACATACAACATAAGCTCACCCGGGAACCTGCGTCCGCAAAGTCCGTCGGAGTAAAGATACATAGTGGTATCCTGCCACTGAAACTGCCCTCCTCCACCCGCCCATGTGGTCGTAACCCACCCTGCAGTGAAAATAACGAGAAAATAGATAAGCCACATAATATTCTATTTCCTATTTGTGAGTTTGTATACCAGGTCCTCTAATGCAAATTTGCCATCCGTTTTTCCCAGTTTTATGGCAAGTTCGGTCTCCATCAGCATAGATATTGCCGCTGCGGCATCATCAAAACCGAGACTCCCCTTCCACCCCTTACCCGAGAGAGATGCTGACAGCCATACCTTCAACCGGTAAAGTATGGCTGTGGGGTCATCTCCCCACATAAAAAGGTTTTCCAGCGCCTTTATCCCCCCGGCGATATCCCCGTCACAAATTGCCCGTTCAAGTGTGGAAATAGATAACATCCTCTCCTCTCCCACGATCGCCTTAACCTCTTCAACTCCGATCTTTTCATCGGGCTTGAATGCCAGAAGTTTCTCTATCTCTGAATGCAGTGAGAACATATTATCGCCGGTAAATTCCCAGAGGAGATCGATTGCGTCCCGGGATATACCCGACCCACTATTCTCCACGGTCTCCAATATCCACCTCTCAATCTCTTTCCGGGAAAATCTCCCGCACCTGAGAGTGTATACATTATTTAAGAACCATTCGATGGATTTAATTGTTTTTCTATTGTTTGTCTTGCCCGCCGTCAAAACGATACACAGAAGAGGCGACGAAGATTCTATAGCTTTTTTAATCTGTTCTTTTCCCTTTCTAATTCGGTCGATATTAAAAATCACGGAGAGATGCCTCTTTGAGGCAATGGGTGGAGAACACATCTGCCGATAGACATCATCTGGCAGTTCATCTCCGTAAAACTTCGTCTTGTCAAATACCCCGGTCTTCTCCTTAATAAGAATTGTTTCGAGAAGCCTTATGATCTCTTCCTTGATAAAATCATTCTCATCGGTGAGGAAATAGCTATCCTTTATATCTCCCCTCTTTATTTCTTCCCTCAACCGCCAGTAATCCAAGGTTTTCATAGACTGTTATATGCAAAAATGACCCCGCAAGCTTATTTAACAACAAGTTCCCTCACCGTCGTCATATTTCTTACATCGTCTTCATCCCCCCTTCTCGGTGTCTCCATAATACCCGGTAGATGCATTAGAAGGGGATGATTTACTATATTTCTAAAACCCTCAAGCCCGATATATCCCTCTCCTATATGCCAGTGGCGGTCTCGATGTGAACCGAGGGGCGTTTTTGAATCATTTAAATGAAGGAGATAAAGCCTGTTCAATCCTATTGTATCATCGAACTCTTCGAGGATATCGTTAAGTCCCTCCTTCGTCGATAAATTATATCCCGCTTCAAATGCGTGTGCTGTATCCAGGCACACACCGACCCTGTCTTTATCATCGATCGCCTCCAAAACACTTCTCATCACCGAGAAGCTATCTCCCACTTCAGTTCCCTCACCTGCCGTATTTTCAAGCAGCAAAATCACATTGTTGCCCACGCCGTTAAATGCGGTGTTTATCGAATCAGCTATCCTCGACACAGCCTCTTCAATCGAAGAATTAAGCCTTGCACCCATATGTGCCACGACAAAACCCGCACCGAGTATTTTTGCCCTACGCAATTCCTCTTCCAAAGCGAATGTAGAAATTCTCAAGAGGTCGGGTTTCGGAGAGGCGAGATTTGGCAGATAAGGAAGATGTATAAATAGGGGGTCTATACCGGATGTCTCTCTGTCTTTCACGAATTTATTTACTTGTGGCTCCTTCAGTGGAGAATATCGCCATCCTCTGGGGTTGCGGGAGAATAACTGTATGGTTTCACATCCCCTCGCCTCTGCCCTTTGCACGACCTTCCCAAATCCACCGGATATCGATATATGAAAACCAAATTTCATCGGTATGTGCTCTCTCACATTCCATCTACATAAGCTGCCAGGTTCGATAACGCACCGAGATACCTCTCAAATATGGAGTCTACATCTGCGATTTTTCTGGTTTTTTTTGTCTTTAGAATCTCCCCGAATACACGCAAATCTATAGCCAGAAGCTTGTCCGCTCGGTCTATAACATCTTCTTTTGTGAGTGGAGGAGTCTCTCCGCGCAATCTTATTATTCCCCTCACCGATGGAAGTACATTCACAAGAGAGGTATAAAGTAATGAAGCGAGTTTCTTTCTATTGCCCATCACCTCGAACCACGCCTGTCGCGTCCTTATCAACTTTCCCTTTATCTGTTCTTCACACTCCAATCTCAATTGCTCATGGTTTATCTGCAGTTCATCAAAGATGTCCCCTCCATATATAGTTAAATGGTTATCCCTCATCTCGAGAAACTCGATGGGAAATACATCCTTTGATCTCTCTATGTGCTCCGGGGTAAAGAAAAGCGGTGGAGGAATCCGCCTTTTTATACCATTTTTAACCACCTTTCCCAATGCCTTGAGCACATCGAGATCGAGATGCTCGCATACAAAGAGCAAATTTATATCGGATTTCCCCGGCATATACTCCCCAGAAGACGCACTTCCATATACCACCATTGACCTCACATTATCACCAAGTATTGTTAATATACTATTACAGTAGGGTACCACCTTCTTTCTAACATCTTCTCTCAATCTATTCAGGTTTATGAACTCCATACGACCTCCATATAAATAAGAACTATAACATATCTTATTTTACAGCAAAAAAGGAGAAATGTCAAGCAAAAAATCAATCGGGCAAAAACATTTTATTTTTTCCTTGACAAATTGTTTTTTTTGTGTTATAATGATGAAGTTTTTAAGTCCAAAGCATGAAGATGTTTCCTCACTTTGACCTCCCTAAAAATACCCATTTTCACCAATGTATACGGTATTCGCTCGAAAATATAGACCGAGAAATTTCGACGAGATCATAGGGCAGCAGCACTGCACTACCACCCTTAAGAATGCTATCTCCAAGGGCAGAATAGCACATGCCTACCTCTTTGCGGGTCCAAGGGGAGTTGGGAAGACCACAACTGCCCGTATACTCGCAAAGGCATTGAACTGCGATAATGGACCCACACCCGATCCCTGCAACGAATGCACACACTGCAAAGAGATCCTGCAGGGAAATTCTGTCGATGTGATAGAGATAGATGGAGCAAGTAACAGGGGAATAGACGAGATAAGGAACTTGAGAGAAAACGCAAGGTATACCCCGAGCTCATCGAGATACAAGGTATACATTATAGATGAAGTTCATATGTTAACCATTCATGCCTTTAATGCCCTTCTTAAGATACTTGAGGAACCTCCTCCCCATATTGTATTTATATTTGCCACGACACAGCCGCATAAAGTACCACAAACAATATTATCCAGGTGTCAGAGGTTCAACTTCAGAAAAATAGGTTTCGAAGATACGCTGGGTATGTTAAAGGTTATAATAGAGAAGGAGAACATAAAAATAGAGGAAAGTGCCCTTAAACTGATTGCACAAAAGGCAGATGGTGCCCTGAGAGATGCCGAAGGTATGCTCGACCAGTTGGTTGCTTATTCAGATACTCTCATCAAAGAGGAGGATGTGAGAAATGTGCTTGGACTGCCCCGTGATGATGTGTTTTTCAATATACAATCTTATATAGTCAAGGGGGATACAAAAGAGGTGCTTTCACTCGTACAGCAGATGACGGTATCCGGCATAAGTCCAGAAGAGATGCTTACGGGATTTCTTGAACACCTTCGCCTTTTGCTCCTGGTAAATACCAATGTAAAAGTAGATATACCTCCAAAAGAAAGAGAGAGGTATACAAACGCCGGTTCCCAACTGTCTTCCGATGTTATCCTGAGAATTATGAGATTTCTCTTGGAGGCAAGGCGGGAGATGCGCTATTCTGAAAATCCCGATATATACCTGTTGGAGATAATGGCAAGATTATCCACCTTTAAAGCGGTGCCCATAGAGGAAATAATAGAGAGTCTGGAAGCAACGCCTTACAGCACCGAAAGGCATCCAGTGGTATCCGAGAAGAAAGAAAGCTACGAAACAGATAAAATCCCCGGGTACGAAACCAAACAAAAAGATGCGTTGAAAGAGATGTGGAAAAAAGTTGCTGGAGCCGTGGAGAAAGATAGTAAAACCCTCGCGTCCATAATAGCACTCGGCAAACCGGTCGCAATGAACGATGACAGTATGGTCGTTGAGTTTCAAAAGGGCTTCCATCGCGAGTCCGTAAAGGACAATAAAAAGCTGGTAGAAAAGCACCTGAGCAAGATCGCGGGCAGGAATTTACGGGTCGTATTCAAAGAGGGCGGGATCAGGACTACGGAGAAAGAAAGTGCTATGCTGAAGAAGGCGCTGGAGCTCTTTTCTGCCGAGGTTCTCTCCAGAGGAGGTTAATCCAAGGAACCACGGAGATAATAATCCCAAATTATGCGTTGAAAAACCATTCACCCCTTTAGATAATTTCCTATCTAACGGGGCGGGGATTATATCTATCTACCCTGTCCACCGTTCCCTGCGGATCCGTTGCACAGCATCTCATACGAGCCGTATGGCCGAATGGAATGGACAGGCAGGCGAAGATAGCAAGGATTACAACAAGAGGTGAACACATTGGAGGGGGAGAATCCCAGAGTCTCCCGTCGTATTTATCCGCGTATAGAACGATATTTCCGTCAAACAGATTCTAAAGGAGGGCAACAATGAAAAATCTTTTGGGACTCCTGAAGAATTTTCAGGAGATACAGAAGGTTATAACCCAGATGCAGGACGACCTCAGAAAGGAAACAGCAGAGGTAACATCAGGCGGCGGTCTGGTAAGGGTTGTTGTAAATGGTAACCAGGAGATAGTCAAGATTGAGATTGCTCCAGAACTCATAAAAATGAAAGACAAATCACTCCTTGAGGACCTCATTCTCTCGGCAGCAAACGAGGCAAGAAAGAAAGCGCAGGAGATCGCCCAGGAGAAAGTAAAGGAGGCAACGGGTGGTATGGACATCGGTCTTACCTGACCCCCGACCATTTTCGGTCGGGCACGCTTTCCTGCCCGCTGGCAGGTACAGTTGATATTACATATCAGATTACCCAATGGGAGGTAATATGAAAACGGGCTTAATGGGGTCAGGCTCAAGTATTCAAGTATTGCCTGGAGGAATAGTGTTGAAATCAACCGGAATGCAGTTGATAATCTTTAGGTAGATTCTGTGAGGGTGGGGTAAATGAAATTTTGGAAGAAGGCGATTTTCTGTTTGACAAGTGGGAGATTTTGGGGTATAATATAGCAGAATGTTAGAGGGAAAATTAGGGGAAAGAAGCTAAAAATGTCTAATGTCAAGACCTGACCCTGATATTCCTCTCATGCTATGGAGATAATTGGCCAGACAACCCCAATGCAAAGGTAGATTTAGTTGCCCATTCAATGGGTGGATTGGCAGCAAGGGCTGCTATAAAATTCTATAAAATACCCAATCCTGCAGACCCTACAGACTCTATTCCTGTAAATCAAAGAGTGCGAAAACTCCTTATGGCAGGGACTCCAAATCACCCGTATGATCACACCCTCGGCGAATGGATATACGAAATTACGACAGATGACAAAGATTGGCAAAGAGTTGGAGAGGTTTGGGAAATGGATGTAGAATCAGAAGGTTCCATAACATTCAGGGATACTCAAACTGGTCAAGAAGGAAAATGGTGCGACCTTCTTGGTTATGAGAATCTTATTGATAAAATGGCGACAATCTCGGGGAATAAAGGTCGTTTTGGAGTGAGTGAACCAAATGATAGAGTGGTAACAGTAGCACAAGTTCAAATGAGCTCTGCTCAATTCAATCCCACTATTTATGCACAGCATAGTTATGATAGAGTGGCGAAGCTTGCACTTCCTACCTGCACCTACACCACCGAATTCATCAAGAAGTGGGTGATTGATGATGATATATCACATAACGGTGCTTACGCAACAGGAGGGCCAACTTCTTATCCAAATTGTTGGCCTGGTAACAATGCAGATGGTGGAGCAATTCGTATTTATTCAAACATAAACAATTACAATTTAGCATTGATAACACTGGTAGAGATGGTAGGCAGTGGAGACGACTATCTTGTAAAGGCATTTCCCATATATCAGTATACTAAAGATTGTCCTGGAGACCCTGTACTAATTATAAACCCCAATATGTATACAGAAAGTCCTTATTATTTAAGTTTCCGTATTTATGACATGGATGGATTGATTAAAAAGAGATTGGAAGTGTTTAATGTCAAGACCTGATCCCATTGTTCACCCGTTGTTTAACTGACTTTTGTGTGGATTAAAGTAAAAAATTGGAAATGGCAAGAAATATAATATTGTGGAGTGTGATTGTTCTGATATTGTTGCAAGGGAGTGCTACAGCCTATTCTAACTGGTCTTTTTATAATCGCAATGATATTGGAGCAAAGGCTATAGGAATGGGCGGATCTTTCGTGGGAATCGCAGACGATCCCACTGCTGTGTACTGGAATCCCGCAGGACTTGTACAAATCAACAAACTCACAGTTCTAGCCGCCGCAGAAATCTCTGAAGGAGAGGTATTTTATACCTGGGAGCGGAAGACAACACCCAACCTGTTATACGAGACCTCCCATTATTTCCCTTCTTATATCGGTTTTGTAATTCCAACCGAAAAGACTGTTTGGTGTATAAGTGAGTATATACCTTACGATCTTTATGCAATAGTTAGAGATATGGAAGAAACTACCCCAGAACACCCTGAAGGTACTGGTAATAAATTTGATACCATGGATTACACAAGATTCTACACCACTACTGTTTCTATGGCTTACAAGATGAACCCATATGTTTCCGTGGGCATAAATTTAAATTATTTTTTTAAACGAGACGGGATAATTACTGATTACAAAAAAGGCAAAGATCGCAGCTACATAACAGAAAGTGGGCATGGTTTTGGAGGGGATATAGGGATTTTGTGTAAACCTCATGAGAATTTAGGAGTTGGTTTTGTTATGAAATACAATCTTCTTCCAATAAAAGGCATTATTGGGGGAACTAAAGTAGAAGAGACTCTGCCTTTGTTTATAGGGGCTGGGATATCTGCAAGGGTATTACCCAAAATATTACTTAATGCCGACATTAATTTTACAAAATGGAGTGGGATAAGTTTTAAGTGGGGAGAAGAATCAGCTAATCCCGAGTATGTACGAGATATCTTCCAGCAGAGGATAGGGCTTGAATATCTTATGAGAGATAATCTTGCTTTAAGGATTGGGTTATACAACGAGCCATCGCCTCTTACTACTGGTGTAAGGAGAGACCAAATATTCTTGACGGGAGGTATGGGATTGGTTTATAAACATTTTGAGTTGAATTTAGCCTTGGCAAGTAGTAGATTGATTAACCCAAAAGACAAGAAAGAGACCAATTTAATCTTTTCTCTTACATATCGTTAATATGTTTGCAGAAGGGTCATGTCTTCACATAACAAGTATAACAAAAATGGCGAGACCTTTGTCTATAGGGGTTGATATAATGGTTCTCTCTTATAGAGGGTAAAATTTTTTGCCCCGCAAGACTGCAATGTATCTCGTAAAAAAGCATACAGATGTTCCATTGAAAGAGATCGCCGATTATTTTGAGGTTGGGTATACCGCCATCACTCAAAACACAGCCCGTCTTAAACTGGATAAGACAGCACAAATAGAAATCAGCAGGATAGAAAAGAAACTAAGTCAAAGTAAAGTGTAATCTGAAGACCCGACCCTGATGTTTTTTTAGTCATCATTTTTAAGTTTTGATTTGTCATTTTGATATTTGATTTTTGATATTTAATATCATATATATGGCATCTGCGGTTGATATTTTACATAACAAGTTACCTGAAAGGGGGTAATATGAAAAAGCCGTTTGAGATAAGGTGGCATGGAAGGGGAGGACAGGGGGCAAAGACTGCGGCACTGCTCTTCGGTAACGCCGCCATGGCGACGGGTAAGTATATTCAGGCATTCCCAGAATACGGTCCCGAGCGTATGGGAGCACCCGTGCAGGCGTTCAACCGTCTATCCGATGAGCCCATACATATACACTCCGGGGTCAAGAATCCGGATGTCGTGGTGGTCCTTGATGAGACTCTTATGAAGACGCAGCCTGTAACAAAGGGTCTCGGTAAGGATGGGATTCTCCTCGTCAACACGAAATCCACCACGGATGAAATAATCTCGGAGTATGGTTTGAAGGGTATAAAGGTATATACCGTTGACGCATCCGGTATATCGAGGGAAACCATAGGAAGGGAGATACCAAATACCCCCATGCTTGGAGCAGTTGTCGGGGTTACGAGTATCCTTGACTTCGATAGATTTATGAAGGATGTCACGGAGAAGTTGAAGGCGAAGTTCAGGGATAGACCGAAAGTTGTTGAGGGCAATATTAAGTCCATAAAAAGGGCATACGAGGAGGTAGTATGAAAGAGGGATGGAAAGAACTGCCAATAGGCTGCACAATCGATGAAGGTGGAACTTCAAGAAAATTTAAGACGGGAGACTGGAGAAGCGAGAGACCGGTCTTTTC
>DFBT01000005.1:45466-56318 GCA_002366725.1 Caldifarciminota bacterium UBA3073 | reverse complement strand
GTTCTTGACCTTTTTGACATTAAGAGACTGAACGATGTTCCCAACTATGCAACTGAATGATGTCCTTGACCTTATCAAGTAAGCACTAAGCAGTAGGCAGGGAAAAGGAAAAAGGAATGTCAGTCTTCGGCGAGCTCAGCCGAACCGTTAGCAATGCAAAATTAGCAATTAGCATTTGTTTTTTATCTTTCAATATTGGTGACTTTGTGCCTTTGTGGTGAACAAATCTGTAATCTAATATTTTGGGCGTTTGAAGAATATGAAGAAGGTTCTTATAGCAACGGGCGGAACCGGCGGACATATATTTGTTGGTGTCGCCGTGGCAAGTGAATTGAAAAAATATGGCATTGAGGCGGTTTTCAGCACATCGGGTAGATCCGAAGACCTCGGTGGACTGCGATACTATCCCATACACGCAAGGGGATTCCTCGGTAAAAGTGTTTTTAAACAGTTCTCTTATCCGTTCTCATTTATATTATCGCTGACAGAATCCTTTTGGATGATTCTCAAGGAGAGACCCCACGCAGTGCTTGGTACTGGCAGTTATGCATCGGTTGCTCCCGCCATCACCGCGAGATTTCTTCTCATACCGTTGTTCATAACTGAGATTGATTCTATCCCGGGGATGGCAACCAGATTTCTCTCACACTTTGCATACAGGGTGTACATATCGTTTGTAGAGGCGGCGCGGTGGCTGCCGAAGAAAAAAACAAGGATAATGGGTTGTCCGGTGAGAAGATTGAGAGTTTTGGAGGATAACGCCGCAAAGGCTGAGCTTGGCCTTAATCCCCAGATACCTTTGGTGTTTGTATTCGGAGGTTCGGGTGGGGCGCAGAAAATAAGCGAGCTTATGACGGAGTTAATACCACAAATAGACGGTGTTCAATTTTTACTATCCACGGGAAGGAGGGACTATAACGAAATCAGCGAGAAACTGATGGGATGTGAGAAAGTGAAAATATATCCGTTTATCTCGGATATGGGATTGGCATACAGTGCCTCCGACCTGGTCGTGTCCAGGGCTGGCGCACTTACGCTGGCAGAAATTCAGAGATTCAAAAAACCTGCCATCCTCATACCCTATCCTTACGCAACATTGGAGCATCAGGCAAGGAATGCAAAAGTCCTGGAGAGGATGGGATGTGTGAGGGTGATAATGGAAGAAGAACTTTCTTCCCAGAGACTGAAAAGTGAGATAGAAAATATAATAAAGAGTGTGCATTTAAGAGAAGATATGTCCAGGTCATTTCCGGATATTGTTAATGGGGCGGATAGAATTGCCCGCGATATTGCCATATGTTTAGACACATAAAACACATATACTTTGTCGGAATTGGAGGTTCGGGAATGAGCGGCATTGCCGAGGTACTCATTCACTCTGGTTACAGGGTTACGGGTTCCGATATAAGGAGGACACCCGTAACGGAGCGACTCGCAGGGCTCGGCGCCGGTATAACATATGCTCACAAAAAAGAGAATGTGAAAGATGTCGATGTTCTCGTATATTCATCTGCAATAAAAGAATCAAATCCCGAAATTGTAGCTGCAGAGAGGATGGGAATTCCCATCATACCGAGGGCAGAGATGCTCGGGGAGTTGATGAGAATGAAACAGGGGATAGCAATAGCGGGAACACACGGTAAGACCACAACGACCTCTATTGCTGCCAGGATCCTTGATTTTGCCGGCTATGACCCGACCGTTGTGGTTGGGGGAAGGATAAGGAGTATAGGGTCGGGTGGAAGACTTGGAAAGGGTAACTATCTCGTATGTGAAGCAGACGAGAGTGACCGTTCATTTCTCTCCCTCTCTCCCGTTATATCCATAATAACTTCGATCGATGCAGACCATCTCGACAACTACAAGGATATAGAAGAGATAAAAGTGGCATTCACGGAATTTGCAAATCGCGTTCCATTTTATGGGAGTACTATACTTGCATACGACGACAAGAATGTGAGGGATATAGTGAAGGGGATAAGAAGAAGGACCATAACATACGGTCTTTCCGAGGGGGTGCAGGTATGGGGATACGATGTCTCATTAGGTCTGTCCTCCGAATTCTCCGTGAGGACGAATGGAGATACAATCGGGAGGTTCTGTCTACCACTTCCCGGCAAACATTATGTGAGGGACGCCATCGGTGCCATAGCACTCGGAATAGAGCTGGAGGTTCCAGAGGATCTTCTGAGGGAAGCAGTTGCAAGTTTTGAAGGAGTGGAAAGGCGATTTGAATTCATTAGAAAGGGAGATATAATAATTGTAGACGATTATGCCCATCATCCCCGGGAGATAGAGGAGACCCTGAAGGCGGCAAAAAGTATACATGAGGGCAGGATAATAGCGATATTTCAGCCCCACCTTTACTCGAGAACGCTGAAACTCCTCGACGGTTTTGCAAAAAGTCTGGCACTGGCAGGGGAAGTTGTGGTAACGGATATTTACCCCGCCAGGGAGGAACCCGTACCGGGCGTAACGGGAGAGATCATCGTGGATAGAATGGCGATATATGGGAAGAGAGGCAAGTATATAAGGGATAGAAAAGAAATACCGGATTATGTAAAAAAGATGGTGAGAAAGGGTGATATGGTTATAACCATGGGGGCGGGGAACATAAGGGAAGTTGCGGTGGAACTCAATGAAATCTTATGAAGTTACTGTACGATGAGCCACTGAGGTTGCACACAACGATAGGTGTCGGTGGGAATGCAAGGGTCTTCGCATATCCCGAGACGGATGATGAACTCCTCTCTCTTCTCGGTAGCAACTTCTTCGTTATAGGTAGAGGCAGCAATCTAATATTTACAGACGAGGGATTTGACGGTACCGTTATATCCCTCGAGAGGTGCTTCAATGAGCCCGTTTTTGAACGGGTCGACGGCGTCACCCCACTGGTGAGAACTGGAGGTGGAATTTCTCTGAGTGTACTCCTTGCGCAGGCCGCAAAGGAGGGGTTGAGCGGACTTGAGTTTCTCTGGGGCATTCCCGGAAGTGTGGGGGGCGCGTGCTATACCAATGCGGGTGCATTCGGCACCTCGTTCCTCGAGTTTGTGACGGAGATGAGAGTTCTCACATACGCCAACAGTACGATCACTTCGTATACAAAGGAGGAGATAGAATTCTCTTATAGAAGAGGCGTGAGGTCTGGTATTGTGAAAGAGGTTCTTCTAAAATTCAAAAGAGGCAATGTTCGAGAGAGTTTGTTGAAGGTAAAGAAATGGCGGAATGAACATCAACCGATGGGGGAGAGAACCGCCGGCTGTATATTCAAAAATCCACCCGGTGGTTATGCCGGCAGCCTCATAGAATCTGCGGGACTGAAAGGGAAGAGAATTGGTGGGGCGAGCATATCTAAAAAGCACGCAAATTTCGTGATAAACCACGGCGATGCGACTTCTGCCGATGTTTTATCGCTCATAGAACTTGCCAGGCAAAGGGTGTTGGAGATGTTTGGCATTGAGCTCGAACCCGAGGTGGAGGTGGTGGATCGTTGTTCGTAGATCGTGAATCGTAAGTCGTAAAGCGTCCCAGTGAAATATGCTCCGCATTTCACGGGATAAATAAGGCGTCCCAGTGAAATATGCTCCGCATTTCACGGGATAAATAAGGCATCCCAGTGAAATATGCTTCCCGAGGAAATAGTTAAACATTTCACGGGACAGGTCGCATTTCACCCCATTGAATAACTGCAATTCCACGGGGTAAACGGGATAAATAGGGCGTGAATTGTCAATAGTCATTGGTTATTATAAAAATCTGAAATCTGCAATCTAAAATCTACAATCGTCAATAGTCAATAGTCAATTGGTTAGGGGGAAATATGAAGAATATAATAATTGCGGGGCTTGACCTTGGTACAACAAAGGTCGCCTGTATTATTGCAAATGTAACAGATAAGGGTAATATAGAAATAATAGGTATAGGAATTAGTCCTTCAACCGGTCTGCGAAGGGGAATGGTGGTAAACCTCGAAAAGACCACGGAGTCGGTAAAATATGCAATCAATGAAGCGGAGAAGGTAGCCGGCATAAAACTCAATCAGGTATATACGGGCATCGCCGGAGATCACATAAGAAGTCAGACATCGAGAGGGGTTATAGCGATATCAAAACCCACGAAAGAGATCAGTAAATCGGATATAGACAGGGTGATAGAGCAGGCAAAGGCGGTTTCCATACCCATGGACAGGGAGATAATACATGCGATACCCCAGGGTTTTATAGTTGACGACCAGCCGGGGATAAAAGACCCGGCGGGAATGTCGGGGGTGAGGCTCGAGGCAGATGTTCATATAGTTACGGGTGCAGTGACATCCGCTCAGAATATATACAGATCTGTCGAAAAGGCGGGCATTCAGGTCAGGGACCTCGTTCTCCAGCCCATAGCATCAAGTTACGCAGTTGTGGACCCCGAAGAGAAGGAACTCGGTGTGGTACTCATCGATGTAGGTGGAGGTACAACCGATGCCGCCCTATTTTATGATGGCGCGATAAGGGATACTTTCGTTATAGGACTAGGCGGGGTGAACGTAACGAATGATATTGCGGTGGGTTTGAGGACACCGAGGGTTTACGCCGAGGAGATAAAGAAAGAGTACGGAGTCGCAAGGGATAACCTCGTGAGTGATACGGAGACGATAGATGTACCCGGAATCGGGGGAAGGCCGAACAGGAAAATAAAACGCAAACTCCTCGCGAGTATCGTACAACCAAGGCTTGAAGAGATATTCACACTTGTCTACAGAGAACTTCGTAAGAGTGACTATATGGACCTCATATCGGCTGGCATTGTATTAACTGGTGGAACGGCAAAGATGGAGGGTATAGAGGAACTCGCAGAGACTGTATTTGGACTTCCGACGAGAGTAGGCATACCCAGTGGTGTTGGAGGTATAGCTGATATGGTGAAGGACCCCATACACGCCACGGGCGTTGGACTTGTTTTGTACGGCTACGAGTACAGGGGAAGAAATGGCATAGGAAGACCAGGTATAAACGGTTCATTATTTACAAAGATCTTTGAGCGTATGAAAAAATGGCTTATAGAATGAGGGAAGGGGCAACAGACCACAGACTGCAGACCGCAGACCAAGAACAGTAGGGAGTATGCAGTAAGCAGTGGGGCGTAGAGCGTCCCGATGGAATAGCTAACGCATTCCACGGGATAAATAAGGCGAGGGGCGTAGGGCGAAGGAAGTTGATTAGTTNNATTAGTTGATTAGTTGATTAGGTAAAAAGGGAAAAGTGAAAAGACCAATGACTTAATGACCTTCTTGACTTTTAAATTTTAGTCATAACACGGGGAGGCAGCATGAAATTCTTATTCCCAGACGATGGAACGAGGGCATGCAGGATAAAGGTGATAGGTGTCGGTGGGGGCGGTGGTAATGCCGTGAACAGAATGATAGACGGTGGCTTGAAGGGGGTGGAATTCATCGTCTGCAATACGGATATGCAGGTTCTTTCGCTTAATAAAGCTCCCACGAAGATTCAGCTCGGAGCCAAACTCACCTGCGGACTCGGCTCCGGTGGAAATTCGGAGATCGGCAAAAAGGCGGCGGAGGAAAGTGCGGATGAGATTAAAGGTGCTCTAAAGGGAGCCGACATGGTATTCATTGCCAGCGGTATGGGCGGGGGAACGGGCACCGGTGCCTCTCCAATTATCGCCGAGATAGCAAAAGAAGAGAACGCATTGGTGGTTGGGGTGGTAACCAAGCCATTTGAGTTTGAGGGCAGGAAGAGAATGCAGCAGGCTCTGGAGGGTATACGGGAACTTAAACAGAGGATATCCACCGTTATTGTGATACCAAATCAGAAATTACTTTCAGTAGCTCCGAGGAATATAACCTTCGACGAGGCATTCAAGATGGTTGATAACATACTGTTGCTTGCCACGAGGAGTATCTCTGAATTGATAACGGAACCCGAGCTGATAAACCTCGACTTCGCCGATGTAAAGAGTATCATGACCGAACAGGGAAATGCGGTGATGGGTGTCGGAAGAACAGAGGGTGAAGATAGAGCAATTCACGCCGCCGATGTTGCTATAAACTGTCCACTTCTTGAAGATTCGGATATAAGGGGTGCACGTGGAATACTTGTGAATGTGAAGGGGGGCAAGGATTTGACATTACATGAGGTGGAGGACGCGGTTTCTCTGGTGAAGGATACAGCGGGTGGGGATGCCAGCATAATATTTGGGGCGGCAATAGCACCTGAAGAGAAGGGAAATGTGGAGGTAACTGTAATTGCCACGGGCATTGAAAGGGAGACGAAGATCGAAGGAAAGAGGATAAATGAATACAACCTCGAGGTCCCCGCCTTTCAGAGGAAGGACTTGAGGGAAGACCTGGTGATTGAGAAGGGAAAATCCTCAATACATACTTCGGAGGATCTTGAAATACCCACATTTATTCGAAGGCAGATGGACTGAATATGAAGTTATCAATCATAGGATCGGGCAATTGGGGAACGACCCTCGCCATACTCCTCTCAAAGAACTTCGACGAGGTATATCTGTATTCCAAAGAGGGTCTTGAGATATTCAAGGAGAGGGAGAACATAAAGTACCTGCCCGGATTCAAAATTCCCCGAGAAGTAACCGTGTCGGACAGCTTGAGAGAATGCGTCGGCGACGCCGACATAATGATATTTGCTGTTCCAAGTCTTCATCTGCGGGATGCCGTGCGAGATGTTAAGGAATATTATGGGGATTCCGCAATTGTGAGCGTTACGAAGGGTATCGAGGAGGATACCCTGCTCCGTCCATCCCAGGTAATAGAGGATGAGATGGAGAATGTAAAGATGCCTCTCGTTGTTATGTCGGGCCCAAATATTGCGCGAGAGATCGCAATGGGTATGCCCGCAAGTACCGTATGTGCTTCAAAAGATGAGGAACTCGCGCACAGGGTGCAATTGTTACTCAGGACATCCATATTCAGGACATACAGGAGCTCAGATATGATTGGAGCGGAGCTCGGCGGGGCGTTAAAAAATATAATAGCAATTGCCTGCGGAATGTCTGATGGACTTGGATTTGAGACAAATGCAAAGGGGGCACTTATAACGAGAGGGCTTGCAGAGATCACAAGACTGGGGGTGAGAATGGGGGCAGATCCGCTCACATTCTCCGGATTGTCGGGGTTGGGTGACCTCGTCACAACCGCAATGAGCAAAAATTCAAGGAACAGGTATGTGGGTGAGGAAATAGGGAAGGGAAGGAGACTTAACGATGTGCTTTCCTCTATGGTTATGGTGGCAGAGGGTGTTTCCACCACGAAGTCGGCGGTGAAACTATCCAAAAAATGGAATGTTGACATGCCAATAACAGAGGAGGTCTATAAAATACTCTTCCTGTCAAAATCCCCGGAAGAGGGTATAGGATCGCTTATGGCAAGAGACCTTAAACATGAGATATGGGGCATATATGAGAAATAACCCAAATTGACCACAGATGTTCTCTCTTTTTACCTTCACTTCTTTGCATATCCGCTTAAGACCCTGAAATCCATTTTTTCGTTCAATTCAGGGTGCCCTTCGCCTCTATGCACCACCTTCCAAAGCGGGAAAAAACTTGACTTTTTTTAAAAAATGTAGTATACTTACTACTTGGTGATACTCAAATAAAAGGAAAAAGACCCGAGACTACAGACATCAGACAGTAGGGAGTAAGGCGTAGGGAGTAGGCAGTAAGGCGTAGGGAGTAGGCAGTAAGGCGTAGGGGCGAACAGCCGTTCGCCCGTACAAGCGTAGGGAGTAAGGATAAAGGAGCAAAGGCAAAATGGTTTTTGAGGTATTAAAAAAATCGAAATCCGAGGCGAGGCTTGGAAAACTTTATACGCCGCACGGTGTTGTGGAGACACCGTGCTTTATGCCCGTCGGAACACAGGGTACGGTGAAGACACAGACAATGGATGACCTCGTAGAAAATGGTGTGAATGTGATCGTGGCGAATACATACCATCTCTATCTCCGTCCCGGTCTCGATATAATTGAGGAGACAGGTGGTCTGCATCGATTTATGGGATGGCAGAAGATAATTTTAACGGACTCCGGTGGTTATCAGGTATTCTCACTTGCGGATTTGAGAAAGATTGGAGAGGATGGAGTAACCTTCCAATCCCACCTTGATGGTTCATACCACAAGTTTACACCCGAGTCCGTATTACGAGCAGAGGAGATATTTGGCTCGGATATAAAAATGGTGTTAGACCACTGCGTTGCCTGGCCCGTAAGTTATGAAGAGGCGAATTTTGCGGTTGAAAATACTTCGAGGTGGGCAAGACAATCGATAGAATGCGAGCATTCTTCTCTTCTGTTTGGTATAGTTCAGGGTTCTACCTACAAGGATTTGAGAGAAAAATCTGCGAAAGAGATTATCGAACTTGGTTTTGATGGATATGCAATAGGCGGCGTATCGATCGGTGAACCAAAGGACCTCTCATACGAAATTGCGGAGTTCACCGCATCTCACCTGCCGGAGGACAAACCTCGATATCTCATGGGACTTGGAGAACCTTCCGATATAAGAGAGTATGTGAAAATGGGAATTGATATGTTCGACTGCGTGCTTCCCACGAGGAATGGAAGGACGGGAACAGTTTTTACAAGAAATGGCAAGATGGTAATAAAGAACGCAATTTACAAGAATGACTTTACCCCAATAGACCCCGAATGTGATTGCTTTGCCTGCCGCCATCACAGCAGGGCATACATCAGACATTTATTCAATGCCGGAGAGATGCTCGGGCCAATACTGACGACCCTGCACAACCTACACTTCTATATGCAGTTGATGAAAGAGATAAGGGAGGAGATGTAAATGGAGATCCACAAAACAGCAATTATAGGTGGGGATACATCCCTTGGTAAAGATGTAAAGGTGGGTGCATACTCAATAATTGAGGAGGGCGTGGAAATAGGGGATGGATGTGAGATAGGAAATTATGTGTGCATTAAGAGAGGGACCAAGATGGGAAAAAACAACAAAGTATACCAGGGTACTGTGATAGGTAACCCACCTCAGGACCTAAGTTTTAAGGGAGGAGAAACTTTTGTAAGAATAGGTTCAAACAACACAATAAGGGAGTATGTTACCATTCACCGAGCCACGGGGGAGGGGACTATTATAGGAAATGATAACTTCCTTATGGCGTACTGTCACATAGCCCATAATGTGAAGATAGGAAATGGGGTGATAATTGCAAATGCGGCGCAACTCGCGGGGTTTGTCCTGGTATTTGATTACGCATTTATATCGGGACTTTGTCCCGTTCACCAGTTCGTTAGGATCGGAGAGTATTCAATAATAGGTGGGGGATACAGGATTCCAAAGGATGTTCTGCCTTATAGCCTCACGGCGGGTGACCCACTTCGTGCAAGGGGAGTTAATGTTGTGGGGTTGAAGAGACATAACTTCGGTAAGAAAAGTATAGACATATTGAACAGGGCATTCCGTTTCCTCCTTTCGAGGGAATTAAATACCCATCAGGCAATTGAGATGATAAGGAAGAAACTTCCCCAGAGAGAGGAAATAAAGCATCTGATAGAATTTATAGAATCATCGGAGAGGGGCGTGGCGATATAATAAAATCAAATATCAAAAATCAAAATGTAAAATTAGAAATCAAAAATCAAATACGAGTTGGGGATTCGCAATATATACCGGGATGTAAAGAAATTTTTGAATTTTCATATGTATTTTTGAATTTTAATTTTTAATATTTGATTTATCTATGTGTTCCCTGTATTTAAGGTTTTCAAAATGCCGAGATAGAAATAGGGGGTATTACGAGAAATAGTGAACTGATCAAGGCGGGGGTGATAGGCGTTGGTTATCTCGGTAAGCATCACGCTCGGGTATACAGTGGGACACCGGGGGTGAAACTCATCGGTGTGTCCGATATCAATCGAAGTCTCGGAATGAAGATTGCGAACGACCTTGGAGTGTCTTTTTTCGAATCTCCGTCAGAACTTCTAAAAAAAATTGATGTGGTAAGTGTATCCACTCCAACAGTTACGCATTACAGGTTGGCAAGGGAGACATTGCTCTCTGGAATACATACACTGGTGGAAAAACCGATAACTGAAAAACCAGAAGAGGCAGCAGAACTTATAAGTCTATCGAAAGAGAGGGGACTTGTTCTTCAGGTCGGGCATATAGAAAGGTTTAACCCCGCGATAATTGCTGTATCGAGCCTCATCAAAGAACCCATGTTCATCGAAGCACAGAGAATTGCCATCTATAATGAGAGGGGAACAGATGTGGCAGTAGTACTGGACCTCATGGTACACGATATCGACATTGTGTTGGCGTCTCTCCACAGTAAAGTGAAAAAAGTAGAGGCGATTGGAGTTCCGATACTGTCAGAGGAGTATGATATTGCCAATGCAAGAATCGAGTTTGAAAACGGAGCAATAGCGAGCCTCACCACATCGAGGGTGTCATACAAGAAGGAAAGAAAGATAAGGTTCTTCCAGAGGGATATGTACATCTCGGTTGATTATCTATCGCATCAAGCGGATGTGTGGAAAAGAATAGAGATCGATGGTAAACCCTATGTGAGGAAGGAAGAATTGGAAATAATACCCAAGGAGCCATTGAGGGCAGAGATAGAATCCTTTGTGAGATGTGTAAGATGCGGAGATTCTCCCGTGGTGAATGGAGAGGATGGTGAGAGAGCAATTCAACTGGCATACAGAATAATAGATAGTATGGATGAGCACAGAAGAATTATGGGCATTTGATTAATAAATGTGAATATCAAGAATCAAATGCCAAATATCAAAATTTTTCTTGATTGCATAGGAAACTGTACAACAAGTCATAGTCTCGAGTATGTGTCAGATGAAGA
>DFBT01000005.1:40047-45417 GCA_002366725.1 Caldifarciminota bacterium UBA3073 | reverse complement strand
ATCTGCGTCCGATTTTTCCTTGAAAATATTTTTAATCTTTGCATTTTGATACCCGCCTACCGGCAGGCAGGTTTGATTTTTTCCTTATATGAGGGTATTTGTATCCGCTGGCGATATTTCGGGAGATAATCACGCGGCAAGGCTTGTAAGAGAACTTCGCAGTTTGGTGCCAAAACTGGAGGTATACGGTATTGGTGGGGATAGACTTAAAGAGGAGGGTGCACAGATATATTTTCACCTTGATGATCTTTCTGTAGTCGGTATAGGAGAGGTATTCGGGAGACTGCCGGCGATTTTGAGGGCAAAGAGGGGCACGCGGAGGATACTCAAAACTGTACCCCCCGATGTCGTACTTCTCGTTGATTATCCCGGATTTAATCTTCCGCTCGCAAAGACTGCGCATGTGATGGGCTTGAAGGTTGTTTATTATATACCGCCGCAGATATGGGCGTGGGGAAGATATCGAGTGAGGTATATAAAAAGATGGGTTGACAAGATTATTACAATATTGCCCTTTGAGCGGGACTTTTACAGAGGACATGGGATAGACACCGTCTTTGTAGGGCATCCCCTCCTGGATGCAATAGATAAAAAAAGGGAGGAAGATAGATTTATAGCACTTCTGCCGGGTTCGAGAATGAGCGAGATCAAGAACATGCTCTCGCTCCTTCTGTCAATTTCCAAGGTCTTCCCGGATGAAGAATTTATAATTCCCATTGCATCCCGTAGACATAGGGATTTTGTAACTTCGCTGGTCGAGCGTATAAATCCGAAGGTGGCTGTAAATGTGGGTTCAACATACGAAATTCTCTCTCGTTCCAAACTTGCCGTGACTGCTTCGGGCACAGCGACACTGGAATGCGCCATAATCGGTGTCCCCCTTATCATCGTATATAAGGTCTCTCTCCTCACCTGGATTTTTGCGAGGGCAGTGGTCGATATACCCCACATAGGTCTTGTAAATCTTGTGGCGGGTGAGAGGATAGTGCCGGAGTTCATACAGGGTGAGGCAATAGAGGAAAAAATTGTGCCCGTTGTGAGGAGACTCCTCGAAGGTGAAGGGGAGAAGATGAAGGAAAAACTGGACGGTGTAAGGAAAATGCTCGGCGGGAAAGGTGCGTCGAGAAGAGCGGCGGAGATCGTAGCGGAACTAATTAGGTGAAATTAAATATCAAAAATCAAAAATTAAAATTGTATATCAAAATGCAAAAATTCGGACATCGGATTGCCAATTGCCGGGAAATCATAAGCAAGACTTTATGAACTTCGTGACTTAGTGCCTTTGTGGTGAGGCTTTTTATTTTGATTTTTAATATTTGATTTTTTATGGGGTTTTCGGAACAGAAATTTAAGACGGTTGGTATCATTGGAAGCCTTATCGTTTTGATACTTGGCAAGACATTGAGAATTAGAATTCTCGGAGATTATCCAAAAAAAAATGTTATATTTATATGCTGGCACGGCAAATTCTTTCCACTTATTTACAAGGTTAGGGGTAGAGGTGTAACGGTGCTCGTCAGTCGACATCGTGACGGGGAATTTATTACCCGGATAATCAAAAGGCTTGGATGTAATGTTGTCAGAGGTTCCTCAGAGGATGGTAGTTTTGTAAACTTGAGAGAGCTATTGAGGGTTAATTCTAAAATTGCAATTACTCCCGATGGACCCAGAGGAGAACGGTGTAGAATTAAGAAGGGATTATTGAGATTTGCAAAACTCACGGGTTACCCGATAGTTCCCGTGGGGGTGAGAATGGAAAGGAAATATGAATTCCACTCCTGGGATAAATTCAATCTTCCCCTTCCCTTCTCGAAATGTGTTGTAAAGATTGGCAATCCCGTGAATGCCGATGAGATGGGTGTACACTCCCTCGAAATTTTGTTGAATAAAATAGATGGGGAGAGGGATAGAATTGAAAAATAAAAAATGAAAATTGAAAAATGGAAAATGAAAAAGGGAAAATGAGAATTGAAAAATGAAAAGTGAAAAATGAAAACTGAAAATTGAAAAAATAAGGCGCAAAGCGCATGGCGTGGAGAGTATGCAGTAAGCACTAAGCAGTATGCAGTAAGCACTAAGCAGTATGCAGTAAGCAGTGTCAAGGAAAAAGGAAAAAGAAGAAAGAAGGAGATATTATGATTGATAGATACTCGCTAAAAGGAATGAAGGGTATATGGAGCAGGGAAGAAAAATACAAGAAGTGGCTTCTGGTAGAACTTGCCGTGATTGAGGCGAGAGGTGTGTTGGGCGAGATACCCTCCGATGTATACGAGGAGATAAGAAAGAGGGCGTCGTTTGATGCAAGGGAGATAGAAAAGCTGGAAACATCCCTTCGTCACGACCTTCTCGCATTTGTGAAGAATGTGCAGGGGTATATTGGAGATTATGCCGGATACTTTCACTACGGACTTACATCGTATGATGTCGAGGACCCCGCTCTCTCATTACTTATCCAGGATGCCTCGGATATATTGATAGGGGATATAAAGTCACTTGTTTCTGTCTTGAGAAAGAGGGCGAGAGAATTCAAGGACACAATTATGGTCGGTAGAACACATGGAGTGCACGCAGAACCGATAACATTTGGATTTAAGCTCTGTGTGTGGATGGATGAGATGGAGAGGAATCTCGAGAGGATGAGAATGGTAAAAGAGGAGTTGAGGGTGGGTAAGATATCCGGGGCGTGCGGCACATATCCGATACTCTCGCCGGAGGTGGAGAAAACTGCCCTCGAGAGATTGGGACTCAAGCAAGCACCCGTATCCACACAGGTACTCCAGAGAGATAGACATGCACATTATCTCTCTGTGCTTGCAATAGTGGCTTCATCTCTAGAGTACTTTGCGACCCAGATAAGGCTAATGCAACAAACGGAGAGGGGAGAGGTGAGGGAGCCGTTTGTGACCGGCCAGAGGGGTTCTTCTGCCATGCCACACAAGCAAAATCCCGTTCTCTCGGAGAGGATATGTGGACTCGCAAGGGTTGTGAGGTCAAATGCCCTCACCGCAATGGAGAATATCGCCCTGTGGGATGAAAGAGATATATCCCACTCGTCCGTGGAGAGGATTATAATACCCGACTCCACGATTCTCCTGGATTACATGCTGAACGAATTCAAATATATAGGGGAAAACCTCGAGGTGAGCGGGAAGAGGATGTATGAAAACCTTGAGATGACCGGGGGTGTGGTATTTTCACAGAGGGTGAGACTCGCATTGATTGAGAAGGGTATGTTACCCGATGATGCATATACCATAGTGCAATCTGCGGCGTTCAGAAGCGGGGACGAGCACAGGAGCTTCAGGGATATACTCATGAAAGAGGAGAAGATTAGAAAATATCTTTCATCCGAGGAGATAGATGCCTGCCTTGACAACGGGAGGATACTGGAAAACATCTCCCGCATACTTGAGAGATGTGGAATTTGACAACCTCCTCAGATTTTCCTTTTTAAAGCAAGATGAGCCCGAGGTAGTACGATGTTTAAGGTGGAGAGAAATGTATTAGTTCTATCCCTCACCGTTGGGGGAACCCTTCTTTTCTTCTATAGCTGGTATTATCTATTTCCGATACATCTCGAGAAACTCGGAGCAAGCCAGCGTGAGATAGGCATATCATATACACTTTTTTGTCTCGGTTTTACACTCGCCCAGATTCTGGGAGGTTATCTAACTGACAGATTTGGCAGAAAGTTTATAATTGTGGTGCCGACTTACGCCTTTCCCATTCTGTATTTATTTCTTGCCCTCGCCAGGGTATGGTGGGTATGTGTTATATATTATCTCGCCACATCAATATTGAGTGCAATTCAGATACCCGCATTCACATCCATGCTTTCTGAATCTACCGAGAGAAAGGGAAGGGCATTTGGCTTTTTTGAATTCAGCATCGCCATTGGCATTGCCCTTGGCCCACTCCTCGGGGGATTCCTGGTGGAAAGGACGGGCATAGAAAATCTCATTCTTCTCACGGCTCTCGGTACATTTTCGTCGGCAATGGCGCGTTTTCTCTTCCTCAGAGAAGAAAGGACCGCGGAGAAGATGGAGAGAATGGATGTGTGGCGGGGCATTACAAAAAATTATATGTGGTTTCTCGTTGCGGGTTCTTTTTTATTTCTGGTTTTGACATTGACCATAAATGGACCGTTTCTCAGTCTCTTTCAGAAGGAGGTTCTGTCTTTTTCATCTTCCAGGATAAACTTTCTGTTTGCCGTAGGTGGACTATTTTCTGCTATTTCCTGCCTCTTTTGGGGGCGGCTCATAGACAGATATAGCACCAAGCTTTTACTGGGAGTATCTCTTGTTCTACACCCACTCCTGATTGTATTGTGGGTACTCAGCGGAGGTGTACTACCATTCTTTATCCTCTCTTTCCTCTTCAGCCAGTTCTTTTATATAGGTTATCAGGTGATTATAACGGATATTGCGACCGAGAGGGCAAGGGGAAGGATGATAGGGATTTTCGGGTCGATAACGGGACTCGTGAGTTCAGTAGGCCCCGTCCTTGGAATGCACATGAGATTCAGGTTTGGTTGGTTCTATCCATTCTATCTTGCACTTTTATTCGGAATTGCGGCGTCCCTCGCACTCATGAAAGTGAAATTGGAAAAGGCGAGATGACTTCCGTGGGATGAAGATTTCGCACAGTGCTCGATGGCGTGGATAGCCGTCTCATTCTCACTCTGGTTTGAATCCTATTCTGTAGAACGGATTGACTATACTTGACGCTATATTTCCTATGTGTGCAGATGCCCTCTTCAGGTATCTGAACATGAGAGAATACACCACCGCCGCTCTCACCTTTATTGCCTCATCTATGACTATTTCCTTGATTATTCCCTCGCACTTTTTACATATCCAATTCTTCTCTTCCATCAATTTTCTCGCACTTTCTACATCTCCGTTCTCGACCGCTTTGCCTATTTGAGAGAGAAAGGCGTTCACATGCTGAGAGAGTCTTTTCGCCTCCTCATAGCATCTGGTGCCCGATTCCGGTGTGTATATCAGGGATAGTTCATATATATTCTTGGAGTAATCCCCTATTCTTTCTATGTCTATTACTATTGTGGTGAGCACGAGTGAGGATGTTATATCCTGCTTCGGGTTCATAGAGAGATGTTCGTAAACCTTTTTCCTTATCTCGACCTCAAGTACATTTACAGATTTATCCATCTCGTATATGTCGTGTTTCACCTCCACTTCACCGAAAAAACTGGCGGTGGCAAAATCAAACATCTCCTTTGTAATTTCTATCATGTCTTTTACACCCTCAAGTGCCCCCTTCAGGAGGATATCTTCTTCCCACCAAATAAACAGGTCTTTGAACATAGAACCTCCGGATAAAGCCAACGGTATTGCAAAAGCCATAACT
>DFBT01000005.1:31466-39903 GCA_002366725.1 Caldifarciminota bacterium UBA3073 | reverse complement strand
TTTCGTGTCTATCGGAAGAGAAATATGAGCAGGATGGGTAATACATAGAATATAAATACCGCATATATGATTGCCCTATATCTCCCATTATAAGAGATATTCCCCAGTCCCTTCGCCAGTCCTATGGGAATCCATCTCAGCGGATATATTATGCAAATACCGAGCAGATTAAAGAGGAGGTGTGAGATGGCAACTGTCAGTGATGCCGGCGCACCTGTGGCAAGCGACGCAAGCAGAGCCGTCACAGTAGTTCCGAGATTTGCCCCGAGAACATATGGAAAGATGGACTCCACCGTGAGTATGCCCGCCGCAACGAGCGGAACTAATATAGATGTTGTACAGGAACTGGATTGAACAATGGCGGTTAAGAGAAGTCCAATGCCGAAACTCTTCAGCGGATTATTGAATAGCTTCCCCTCAAGATAGATCTCCGCGCGGGCGGACACATAGCGTCTCAATAGGGTTGAGAAGAGCCAGAGGGATAAGAATAAAAGCACCATGGCAAATATCAAAAGAAATGCCGGGTGATGCAGGATGCCCGATATAAAGTTCACCGCGGGTTGTGTGGCTGTCTTAAGGGGGCTTCTGAAATAAATCCCTCCGCCGTGTGGCATTTTGGGAGATAGAAATCCCGCCACCCGCTCTATCAGGTGGAATCTGATCTCCAACGGAAATAATACGACGACGGAGGCAAGATTGAAGAAGTCGTGCACCGTTGCCCCGCCAATTGCCCTTCTGTACTCCTGTCTTCTGGTTATGTGTGCGATAGATACGATCGTATTCGTGACGGTCGTTCCGATGTTTGCCCCCATGACGATGGGAATGGCATTGCGGATGGTCATACTGCCCGAGGCAACTAACCCGATGAGTATCGATGTGGTGCACGAGGAACTCTGAACTATGGAGGTTGTGAGAATGCCTATAAATAATCCGACAAATGGGTTTGTAGTTCCTTTGATGAATGCGGTTGCAAAGTTGCTTCCCATGAGCTTGAATGCCTCTCCCATTAAATTTATCGAGAGGAGAAACAGGTAGATCAGACCGGCAGCTACAAGAAGACTGGCAATCTTTTTACTCATTCTACCGTTTGGCAAGACTCTGCAAATTCACAATGTCCCTTCGTATCATTATAACATATCAAATGCNNAATGACATTACTGACAACCACAATAATAAAGAAATCATGGGTAATCTGCGTCTATCTGCGTCCGATTTTTTGCTTGACAAATCGTGCGTTTGGTGGTATAATAGGTCACAGGGAAAAAAACCAAGACCACAGACAACAGACCACAGACAGTAAGGCGTGGAGAGTATGCAGTAAGCACTAAGCAGTAGGTAGAGGAAAGGGTAAAGGATAAGAAAAAAAAATCGACAATTGACAATTGTAAATTGACAATTAAAAGGTCTATGTATACATCGAATCAACTGCGTAAACTTTTTATGGAATACTTCACGGAGAGGGGGCATACACCCGTTCAATCCTCTCCCCTCGTTCCAAAGGATGACCCGACGCTGCTATTTACATCTGCAGGAATGGTTCAGTTTAAGCCCCTGTGGAAGGGTGATGTTCCCCTACCCTATAAAAGGGCGGTCAGCATACAGAAGTGTCTGAGGGGAAGTGATATAGATGAAGTCAAGACAACCGGTAAACACCATACATTCTTTGAGATGCTTGGAAATTTTTCTTTCGGGGATTATTTCAAGGAAGAGTCGATAAAATGGGCATGGGAATTTATCACGGAGGTATTGGAGATAAAAAAGGAGAGACTATCCGTGTCCGTACACACATCGGATGGGGAATCGTATGATATCTGGAAAGATGTTATAGGTGTATCAACAGAGAGAATTTTGAGACTGGGTGACGAGGATAACTTCTGGGGACCTGCGGGTGGAACCGGTCCCTGTGGACCCTGTACAGAGATACTGTATGAAATACCCGGGGGTCTCCTTGAATTATGGAACATCGTATTTCTACAGTATAATCAGGATGAATCGGGTGGGAGGAAACCCCTAAAAAACAGGGGAGTTGACACGGGTATGGGACTTGAGAGGCTCACCATGGTGTGCCAGGGGGTGAGAACCACATACGAAACCGACCTATTCTTGCCAATTATTGAGGAGGCTGAGCGGCTCCTCTCCAGTAAATACAACGACGGGAGGGAATCCTTCCACATCATCGCCGACCATATAAGGGCACTTGTATTCGCCCTCTCCGAGGGCGTATATCCGTCAAATGAAGCGAGGGGATACTTTGCGAGAAAGATATTGCGCAGGGCATTGCTGGAGGGAACAAAATTAAAATTAGAGAAGCCCTTCCTGTATAACCTCGTGCCGGTAGTTGTGGGTATTATGGAGGACTCGTATCCGGGACTTCTTAAGAAGAGAGAGAATATAGCACTTATGGTCAAGAGTGAGGAAGAGAAATTTCTATCTACCTTGAGAGAGGGAACCGAAGTACTGGAAAAAGTAATGAAGGAGCTCGAGGATACTAAACTCCCACCTCACGATGTCTTCAGGCTTTATGATACATATGGCCTCCCCCCGGAACTCACCTGCGAGATCGCACGGGAAAGGGGATATACCGTCAACATAGAGGAAGTTGAAAAAATTGTCCAGGGGGAGAAAGAGAAGGCGAGGAGGTCCTCTATGTTCAAGGTTGAAGTGAAGAAGGGATGGCGGGAGTTTATCACAATTGAGAGGGATGAGTTCGTTGGCTACGATACACTCACAACGGAATCGGAG
Organism: Caldifarciminota bacterium UBA3073; assembly: GCA_002366725.1. Lineage (GTDB taxonomy): Bacteria > Hydrothermota > UBA3073 > UBA3073 > UBA3073 > UBA3073. Next base: position 37,161 of record DFBT01000005.1, on the reverse strand, counting down.
ATCGCGAGGGTGAGGAGTGAGGGCGGGGATGTGGAACTCATCCTCGTATCTACTCCATTTTATGCAGAATCCGGCGGCCAGGTTGGCGATACGGGCAGGATATTTTCCGATAACTTTGAGATAGAGGTTCTTGACACAAAACTTGAGGCGGGCTTTCACATACATATAGGAAAGGTTAAAAGAATTGACGAGGGGGGTGAGCTCAGAGGACATATCATATGTGAAGTTGATAGAAAGAGAAGAAGGCTCGTCCAGGCAAATCATACGGCAACGCATCTTCTTCAGTCAGCCCTTAGGCATGTACTGGGCGAACATGTCCGTCAGGAAGGTTCCTGGGTTGGGAAGGATAGATTCAGATTTGATTTTACACACTTCTCCCGTCTATCCGAGCGAGAAATCAGAGGAATTGAGCAGATGGTAAATGATTGGATACTTGAGAACATACAGGTGAGCATAAGATATACAACCTTGAAAGAGGCGAGGGAACTCGGAGCAATTGCGTTGTTCGGCGAAAAATACGAGGAGCCGGTGAGGATGGTACAGATCGGAGATATATCCCTTGAACTCTGCGGGGGTACACATGTAAAAAACACGGGAGAAATCGGTATATTTAAGATAGTATCAGAGATCGGTGTGCATACCGGTATCAGAAGAATAGAGGCGGTAACATCTATGGGTGTTATGAGGCTTTTGCTGGATTACGGCGCATTGATAGAGAATATTAGGGGATCGCTAAAAACGAGTGATATTGAAGTGGGTGTAGACAAATTGTTGAGGGAGAACCGAACACTCAAGGGTAAACTCAAGGAACTTCGGAGAAGTGCAATTGGAGGCGGAGAGAAAATAAAAGATAGACTGACGGAGAGCAATATCGCGGGGATTCAAATAAAAACTGGATATTTCGCCGGGCTCAATGGGGAAGACCTGAGAGAGTTGAGCGACGGTGTGAGGAGAAAGCCACATACCGTGTGCGTTGTTGCAACGACAAAGGAGAATAAACCGTTGTTTGTCGTGTCGGTAAGTGACGATTTAAAGGACAAACTCAACGCGGGTAAGATTGCCGCATTACTGGGGAAACTCGCGGGTGGAGGTGGAGGTGGAAAACCTCATCTTGCAGAGGCGGGGGGAAGACCAGACGCCGATATAGAGGATATACTGACAAAGGTGGGGGAGATAGTCACCAGTTTGCAGTCATCGAGCAGGAAACGATCATCCTAAAATGTGCGTTAAGAAACCATCTCAAGATCCGTTCCGTAGGATCCGTATGGAATGGACGAGACGATAAACATTCTTATATCAAATATCAAAATTTAAATATCAAAACTATCCGTCTCAAGATCCGTATGGACAGGTCACAGACTCGTTCGCAGAATCCGTATGGATATGAGATCCGTATGGATAAATCAAAAATTAAAAAGATGATTAGTTTGCTGGCTTGTTAGTTTGCTAGAATCAAACCAACTAACAGACTATCCAACTTACCAACTATTTTTGCATTTTTATATGTCATTTTGATTTTTGATCGGGGTACCCGCTTGCGGGTCGTTTTGATTTTTCAGTAACGTTCTGTGTTCATCCGTGCTCATCCCTGCTCCGACGATGCGTTGGGGTGTGGTTAACGCATATTCTGAGATTATGATTACTCGAAAGACCATATTTGGCATCCTTACGATTGCAGTTGGTATATATGTATTTGCCACGGGTATGCTCGTGGGGATGCTACACACCTTAAAAAAGACACTTCCCCCAATTGAGGCGGTGGAGAGATATACTGCCCCCATTGTAACTTATGTATACGATGAGAACGGAGAGATAATGGCGGAGTTTTACAACGAGATGAGGATACCCACCAAATTGAAGGATACTCCCCCGATGGTCAAAAAGACGACAATTGCCGTGGAGGATAGGAAGTTTTATTCACACTGGGGTATCAATCCGTTTTCCATAGGAAGGGCATTCGTCTCGAACAAACTTGCAAGGAAGATAGTCCGGGGTGGTTCCACGATAAGTCAGCAACTCGCAAGATGCATGTTCTTAAGCCTCGAACGCACATATATGAGAAAGTTAAAGGAGTTCGTTCTGACGATGAGCATAGAACGCACATACTCAAAGGACGAGATACTTGAGATGTATCTAAATCAAATATATTACGGAAGTGGATGTTATGGGATAGAGGCGGCTTCAAAGAAATTTTTTGGAAAGAGTGTGAGGGATCTCACGCTGTCTGAATGTGCGCTACTCGTGGGATTGCCGAGCTCACCTATCTACTATGACCCACTTAAATATCCAGAAAATGCATTACAGAGAAGGGCTGTTGTACTGGAAGTTATGAAAGAGATGGGTATAGCGGACGCAATAGAAATACAGAGGGCAAAGAACTCTCCCCTCGGCGTGAATATGGAGTATGATAAATACTCAAGAGTTGGACCTTACATGGTGGAGGAAATAAGGAAAAATGTCGGGGAAAGATTTGGCAGTGATATGTTTTATCGTGGAGGTGCCTCCATATATACCTGCGCGGATAAGAAGATGCAGGAGACCGCCGATGAGGTGGTAGACATCTGGATTAAAAAACTGGAGGAGAGAGACAACATGAAGAGTGATTCTTCTAACCCACTTCAGGTTGCGTTGTTCGCTATGGACCCACGCACCGGAAAAATAAAGGCAATGGTGGGTGGAAGGGATTTCAGGCTCTCACAATTTAATCGAGCCGTACAGGCATACAGGCAGCCGGGTTCTGCATTTAAGCCATTTCTTTACACGGCGGCAGTTGATAGGGGATATCCACCCACATATAAGCTTCTCGACCAGCCAATCGAGGTGGAAGTTCAAGACACCGTGTACAGCCCTTCAAATTATGACGGCACATTCCGCGGAAGTATCTCTTTGAGAGATGCATTTGCATATTCAAGAAACCTTGCCTCCGTTCGACTTATACTGGACATAGGTCCTGAAACCGTTGTGAAATATGCGAGGATGATGGGGATAAAGACAAAACTCATACCCGTGATCTCACTTGCACTGGGTTCAAATTCGGTGACTCTGCAGGAGATGGTTACGGGATATGCCACAATTGCAAACGGTGGATATAGAGTAAAACCGTACATCATAGAGAAGATCACCAACGAGAGAGATGAGGCGTTGTATGGGGCGAGACCATATGAGGAACGGGTTTTGAGGGAAGAGACGGCTTATGTTATGACATCGCTTCTCGAAAGTGTGGCAGAGTACGGAACGGGATCGGGGATGAAGAGGATGGGATTTCGGAGACCGGCTGCCGGTAAAACGGGGACGACAAACGAGTGGAAAGATGCCTGGTTCATCGGCTTCACACCCGAACTTATCTGCGGTGTATGGGTTGGGCATGACAAACCCGACACCATTATGAAGGGAGGAACGGGGGCGGCACTTGCATTGCCAATATGGACGGAGTTTATGAAGAGGGCACTTTCTGACAAACCCGTAAGTAATTTTATTATGCCTTCCGGTGTGGTGAGATGCAGGGTATGTAAGGAGTCCGGTCTTCTTCCTGTCGAGGGATGCAGGGAACTTGTAGACGAGGTTTTCATCAGAGGAACAGAACCGAAGGAGACCTGCGATATTCATTCTCCCGGGAAGGGATTTGATTTCAGAAGGCTGGATGCGGAGTCTAAAAAGGAGAAGTTGTAGGTCTCACGGGCAGGGAAATATCTTTCATATTTCCCCCAAATGCATTTCTCCCACATCTTATTTGCTCGCCGACGATGATGGCGGGCTGACTTTTTGTCACCACTTCTCCCTCTTTGGTGACATATTCTACCTCGTATTTCTTTTTTGAGATACCCCACATATAGGGAAATAATCCTGTTGCCTTTATTGCGCACAGAAAATAGTCCTCTGTGCGTTTCATATTTTCCTGTATTTTCTTTGTGCTCCAGGATGATGGAGGCTTTATGCCCGGGGAGAGGGCGTATATTTTACCCGCATCGAGCGAGGTGACATCCGAGACCGAAAAGAAGGGTTTTACCTCTATCAGACTGCTCCGGAAAGTTGTGCAACCGCAGTTCCTCATTTTTCTCACTGCCCCCACCTGCCATCCCGGACAGAGTGGAACTCCAGCTCGGTCTGTGAGACTCAGATCAGCGGGGTGTGTATCGTCTATGAGTTTTTTTTCTTTCCTGAGGAGGGTATACATCACCGGAAAGTTATATCCCCTCAAGGATATGAGGTCGGGCAGCCCACCAGATTTTTCTATTATATCCCGTAATGCCCCATCAAACTCTGCCCTTATGTTGAATTTTTGAGCTATCAATTCCCCGGGTTTGAAAAGGCTCGTTTCACTTATCGGCTTTTCAGATGTGGAGTCGTAGTTTTCCCTGTACCAGGAAGAAAAATCCAGTTGCACGAGGGGAAGTCCGAATTCATCAGCTGCCTCACCCGCCCTGCTTTTTTTACTGTTTGTGACCACGAGTGTGTATCTCACGGGTGCCCATCCCAGTTCTTTCTCGAGCTCCCTCGCGATATATATTTCATATCTTCCGGTGGAGAAGGTTCCGGAGCCAAAAACGGCGCATCTCAGGGGTTCATTCCCGAATTCGTAAAGCGATGCGAATTCATCTCCCCATATATCCTCCAATCTTTTTCCGAGTTCTCTTAAGGTGTTATGCCTCCATATGGTGAGGGCAGTTTTTATTGTACCCTCTGTGCGCGACCTCGATATGGCAGGTATATTCATATCTTTAGGTAATTATCAAAATTTTTACAGGGACTTTAACGAGACTTGTAAGAGACTCTTAAAAAAATTTCCTTTGTTTTTATTTCAAGAGAAAAAAATGTCTTTGTCTCTTTAGAGTCTCTTAGCAGTCCCTGTTTAATTTCCTACAGGGACTTTAACGAGACTTGTAAGAGACTCTTAAAAAAATTTCCTTTGTTTTTATTTCAAGAGAAAAAAATGTCTTTGTCTCTTTAGAGTCTCTTAGCAGTCCCTGTTTAATTTCCTACAGGGACTTTGACGAGACTTGTATGAGAATTTAAAGAACAGGAATTAATTTAACAGGGACTTTGACGAGACTTGTACGAGACTCTTAAAAAATTTATACACCTGTTTTCGTTCATTAATCGAGTCTTAGCCCTCTCTTTTCTATTTCATAAAAATTGTCAAACCTTTTAAACTCTATTTCCTTTTTGCTAAAATTGGCGAGAAAACCAATCAGCATTCTACTAACTCGCAGTTGTGATATTATCTGTGCTTTATGATCTTCTGTTAGTTCTTTTACCGCCTTGACCTCAATTATAATCTTGTTCTCAACAAGGATGTCTGGTATATATTGTCCAACCCCTTGCCCTTCATATATAACGGAAAATGCCTTCTCAGAATCAACTTGAAAATATTTATTTAACTCTATTATAAGCGCATTGTGGTATGCTTTTTCTAACAAGCCGGGGCCAAGAGAGTCGTGAACTCTATAAAACGACTTTATGATTTTGTCAGTTAGGGGTCTATATTCCGAATCATCCCATTTCATATTCCTCCTTTAAAAGGGGACTTGAACAAGAATTTAAAGAACATAAACATATTCAACAGGGACTTTGACGAGACTTACACGAGACTCTTAGAAAACTCCTTATGTATTTATTTCAAAGGGGAAAAATTGTCCAGGTCTCTTTGGAGTCTCTTACCTGCCTACCGTCAGGCAGGCAAGTCACTGTTTAATTT
>DFBT01000005.1:2106-31398 GCA_002366725.1 Caldifarciminota bacterium UBA3073 | reverse complement strand
GGCGGGGCAGGCAAGTCACTGTTTTATTTTTCTGTTATATTTTTTCCATCTTCTTGATGTCAGACGTTATATGAGTGCCTTTTTTTATTATAACACAAAAAATGGGAAAATGCAAGTTTTTAAAATTTTTTGCTCGCCAGCCTGTTTTTGGCTTTTATAGAATCCTCTTCTTTGGACTTGACAAATCGGAAAATTTGTGATATAATATAAACGACGATTGACTATTGAAGATTGACTATTGACGAATGATTTATCCCGTGGAATGCGACCCGCCCTGTGGAAGTGACTTGTCCTGTGAAATGCTTAGCTATTTCTGCAGGAAGCTATTCAACAGGGAAGCTATTCCATCGGGACTAATACCTGGGAGGTGTTTTTTTTGCTATGAAAAATCCACTGACAAAAATATTTGGAACGGCGAACGACAAGGAACTGGCGAGACTTAAACCCATCGTGGAAGAGATAAATCAACGCTGCGAGGGGTTGCATTCACTCACAGATGAGGAATTGAGAAACAAGACAGAAGAGTTCAGGACAAAGGTGAGAGAAAGACTGGGACGAATAGAAGAGGAAATAGAAGAACTTGAGAGGAGGAGAGACGGGGAGGATATGGAGACGAGAGAGAGGCTCGCCGTGGAGATAGACAACCTCAATGAGAGATTGAAGAGAGAGGGGCGCGCCGTTCTCGATGGGTTGTTACCCGAGGTTTACGCCGTTGTCAAGGAGGCATGCAGAAGACTTCTCGGTAAGAAGTGGATGGTCACGGGGCGCGAATATACCTGGGATATGGTACCCTTTGATGTGCAACTTATAGGTGCAATTGTTCTGCATGAAGGGAAGATAGCCGAGATGGCGACCGGAGAGGGAAAAACACTTGTGGCAACGATGCCCCTCTATCTTAATTCCCTCTCGGGCAAGGGTGCGCATCTCGTAACCGTGAATGACTACCTCGCCAGAAGAGATGCGGAATGGATGGGTGGCGTTTATGAATTTCTGGGGGTCTCCTGTGGCTGTATCCAGACGGGGATGACACCCGAGGAGAGGAAGAAAGAGTATGGCGAGGATATAACATATGGCACCAACAATGAATTCGGTTTTGACTATCTTCGTGACAATATGGCATGGATGTCGGAGAATATTGTACAGAGGGGGCATCACTACGCAATAGTTGACGAGGTTGACTCTGTATTGATAGACGAGGCGAGGACACCACTCATAATATCCGGTCTCGTTGAACATTCAGTAAACAGGGAGTATGAGGCGCTCAATCCGAGGGTAAGGAAGGCGGTTCAGAGGCAGACGGCGCTCGTCAACTCGTTTGTTGCGGATGCAAAGAAGTTCCTCGCGGATGGGAAGGAAAAAGAGGCAGGCGTAAAATTACTCGCCGCCGAGAGGGGAGCGCCAAAGCACCGTCAACTCCGCAAATTGATAGAGGAGGAACCCAGAATAAAGAGACTTATAGAGCAGACAGAGGCGGAATTTATGAGGGATAAGAAGCTGCATGAGGTCGATGAGTTGCTCTATTATTCCATAGATGAGAGGGCACACACGGTCAATGTGTCGGAAGATGGCAGGGACATCATTGCACCTGACGACGCGGAGTTTTTCACCCTTCCCGACCTCTCACAGGTACTCGTGAAAATTGAACGCAACGAGACCCTCTCATCGAGGGAGAAGATGGTGGAGAAAGATGCGATTCAGAAGGAGTATGCGGGGAAGTCCCAGAGAGTCCACGCGATAAACCAGCTTTTGCGGGCTTATTCACTCTTTGAAAAGGATGTGGAGTATGTTATTCAAAATGGAAAGGTGATAATAGTCGATGAATTCACCGGAAGACTTATGCCGGGAAGGAGATACTCCGATGGACTGCATCAGGCAATTGAGGCAAAGGAGGGAGCCAAAATTGAGGCAGAGACCCAAACCTTCGCCACCATCACAATTCAGAATTACTTCAGGATGTATGAAAAACTTGCGGGTATGACGGGAACCGCCGCCACGGAGGCACACGAGTTTTACGATATATATAAACTTGATGTTATCACCATACCTACAAATAAACCCGTGAGAAGGGTTAACCATACAGATGTAATATATAAGACCAAGAGGGAGAAGTACACTGCGGTTATAGATGAGATAGTAAGTCTTCACAAGCAGGGAAGACCCGTTCTGGTTGGCACCGTATCGGTTGATGTGTCGGAGAAACTCTCGAGGATGCTCCGTATGAGGGGAATCCCACATCAGGTTCTCAACGCAAAACATCACCAGAAGGAGGCGGAGATAATTGCACACGCGGGCGAGATGGGAAAGGTGACTATATCAACCAGTATGGCAGGTAGGGGAACCGACATAAAACTGGACCCCGGTGTAGTCAAATGCAAGAAGTGCTGTATAAAGTGCGAAGAAGACGACAGCTGTGCAGAATGTGGAGGAGAGGAGAAAAGTTCGGATTGTCTTAAGAACCCACCCTGTGGACTTCATATCATAGGTACGGGGAGACACGAGGCGAGAAGAATAGATAATCAGTTGCGGGGGAGAAGTGCAAGACAGGGTGACCCCGGTTCCTCAAGATTCTACCTCTCTTTAGAGGACGACCTTATGAGACTGTTTGGCTCTGATAGAATCGCCGGCGTTATGGAGAGATTTGGGGCAAAGGAGGGTGAGCCGATACAACACAATCTTATTACAAGGGCTATTGAAGGGGCTCAGAAGAGAATAGAGAGAATGAACTTTGATATAAGAAAGAGGCTTCTCGAATACGACGATGTTATGAATCGTCAGAGGAAGGTAATATACTCTATGAGACAGGAGATTCTCGCCGGGAAGGACATAAAGCCGAGAATAGAGGAGATAGTTGAAAGTGTACTTCTTAATATTATAGATATGCATACCACAGACTCTCATATAGATGCGGAGGGTTTTACGGGCTTGAGGGAGGAAATAAGAGACCTGTTTCTTCTGGATATACAGATGCCGGAAGACGGGATTCCGCTGGAGGAATTACGGGAAAGGATGAAAGGGGCTGTATTTGGATTGTACAAAAAGAGGGAAGAGGAACTGGGTGAAGAGAGGATGCGAGACCTCGAGCGACAGGTAATAATGCAGGTGATTGACAGGGGATGGAGAGAGCACTTGTATGAACTCGATGCCTTGAAGGAGGGTGTATCTCTACGGGGGTATGCACAGAGAGACCCGCTGGTAGAGTATAAGAGAGAATCTTTTGAATTGTTCGAAGAGGTTCTCGATAATATAGATAGAGATACGGTAAGGTATCTGTATGGATTGAGGCTTGTAAAGAGAGAGGAAACAGAGCGTACAACAGCATACAAACCCGGTGTTGCAGCTACGGCGCAGGCTGCCTCAGGTTCATCTCAGGGGGAAGGGACACAGCAGAAGCCAAAGACATACAAGAGAGATGGGAGGAAAGTGGGAAGAAACGACCCCTGCCCCTGTGGATCGGGCAAGAAATACAAAAATTGTTGCTGGCCAAAATACGGGGCGTGATACACATTTTCCGCCGACTTTTTTCGTCACCCTGCCTGTCTACCGATGCACGGCATCCGTATGGACAGGTAGAAAGGGTGACCGACCAATGCTGGTCCATACGGGTCGTATGACCGTAGGGATTGGGCATTGTCTTCGGTGAGCCTTCGGTGAGCTCAGCCGAGCCGCTCAGCCGAACCGTTTACAGTGCCGATAATTTTTTCCTTGACAAACCAAAAAAAATGTGTTATAATGAAACCATCTTGTATGAAAGGAGGGCAGTAAATGTCAAAAGGCAAGGTAAAGTGGTTTAATGAGTCCAGGGGTTACGGATTCATTGAACGAGACGATGGTGGAGATGTCTTCGTTCACTATGCCGACATCGTAGGTGAAGGCTTCAAGACCCTGCACGAGGGTGACGAGGTCGAGTTCGATGTGGTAGAAGATGTGAAGGGACCAAAAGCAACTAATGTAACCAAAGTTTAGAAGTCCTGACAGTGTTCCACCCGGGGGTCGCAGCTTTCAAAGGTTTGTGGCCCCTTAATTTTTATGGGGTGATTGTGAGGGAAGATAGAGTTTTAGTAAGATAACCGCAAGCTTCAGTGGTTCTGCAAAAACAACCGTGTAGCAAGTTGGAGTTAATCCGTGGAGTTAATCCGTAAGGATTTTATATAAAAGGCTAACGCCTTAATTCCAAAGGCTAATGCCTTAATTCCAAAGGCTGACCTGCCTACTTGCCCTGTGGAGTGGCAAAACTTACTCCACAGGGCGAGCAGGCGTGGTTAATGCATATTCTGGGATAATATATGTATGTGCCATTCAGAGATGAGACTTAAACTCTGTATTATCGTATTTCTCGTTGATCAAGCTACAAAGTGGTGGGCAGTTCTGTGTCAGCCGGACTTTAGGTTTGGGGTTGGCTCTCTCAATGGGTTTGGAATAAAATTGGGTAAGAGCGGGGGTTATCTATTTGGACTTCTCGGTGTTATGAGATACCAGAGATGGCTCATTGTTCTCATCACCGTGTGTGCCTTCTTTGTAATACAGCTTTTCTTCAGATTTTACTGGCTGCAATTCAGAAGGAACCGACTGACTTACATCTCGTTTTCTCTTATTATGGGAGGTTTCTGTGGAAATTTTTTTGATTGTCTCGTATTCAGATATGTAAGGGACTTTGTACTGGTTCCATTCGTCGGGGAAACAAATTTGGCGGATGTGTTTCTACTGACGGGGCTTTGCCTTGTTTTAATTGAATTTTGTATAAACGGTGATTTCAGAAAAATCCTGTTCAAGTTACGACCTCTTCACAGTGAAATTCAACTCATAGCCCCAATCTTTAAACTTCCGGTGCGGGACATCAAGAGACTCACAAATTACTTACACCACAAGCTACTACGAGGAAGATCTGGCCCTTAGCTTTAATTCATCTCGTAGCTCCTTCGCCGCCTTCACCATATTCCCGATGCCGGGGACTACTTCTTTCCAGTCTCTGGTTTTAAGCCCACAATCAGGATTTATCCACAGATTTTCCTTGGGAATAAACTTTATCGCCCTTTTGATTGCCTTCTTTATATCCTCCACTGTGGGGACATCCGGAGAATGGACATCCCATACGCCGAGACCTATCTGCCTATCAAATCCCCTTTCCTTAAAATATCTTATTATATCACCCTTACCCCTTGTTGCCTCAATTGAGATCACATCAAAGTCTAACTCTTTAATCTTGTCAATGATCTCTCCAAACTCTGAGTAACACATATGCGTGTGTATCTGGGTTTCGGGGTTTGATTTGGAGGCGAGCTTGAAAGATTTTATCGCCCAGTCAAAGTATTCATCCCAGTCCCTTTTTTTGATAGGTGCCATTTCCCTGAATGCCGGTTCATCTATCTGTATTATTCTTATTCCGCTTCTTTCAAGGTCTTTTATTTCGTCGTTAAGACACAGTGCAATCTGGTAAGCAACCTCTCTTATGGGAACATTTTCTCTCACAAAACTCCATGCAATCATAGTAACAGGTCCTGTTAATATCCCCTTTACAGGCTTTTTTGTAAGATTCTGTGCAAAGGTTATCTCATCTACAGACATGGGGTTCGGTCTTGAGATGTCTCCATAGATTATTGGGGGTCTATAGCCTCTTGTGCCGTAAGAGATGATCCAACCATTTTTTGTCGTCGCAAATCCCTGTAGTTTTAGGGCAAAGAACTCGACCATATCCGTCCTTTCAAGCTCTCCATGAACCAGCACATCCAGACCCGAATCCTCTTGAAACTTAATTACATCAGATATTTTCTTTCTTATGAAGGAGTTATATTCCTCGTTTGAGATGTTGCCTCTCTTGAAGCCTTTCCTTTTTTCCCTGATCTCCCGGGTCTGGGGGAAGCTACCTATGGTAGTGGTGGGAAAGAGGGGGAGCGAGAGAAGTTTCTTCTGTTTCGCGGCTCTCTCGGGATATGTGTTCTCCTTTTCGAAATCTCTCGGTGAAAGTTTTTTTACCTTCTCTCTCACTTCCTCATTTATCCCAAAGTCACCCACACCGGAGTTGTAGTCCTCGTTGTAGTCTCCCTCAAGACAAGATGAAATGAGTTTCAACTCATACAACCTTTCCCTTGCAAAGGCGAGCCTATTTAACAGTCTCCGGTCGAGGTTCTCTCCCTCTATGGTTATGGGTAGATGATAAAGTGGGCATGAATTGGAGGCCAGAAGATCGCAAGAAAATTCAGAGAGATGTTTCAAGAGCTCAACTGCTCGCTTAATATCAGTCTTCCAGACATTCCTGCCATTTACGATACCGGCGATTAAATACTTGTCACTCGCGAAGCCGTGCTTCTCGATGTAGTCTAAATTTCCATCGCAACTGAGGAAATCGAGCCCAATTGCCTTTATGGGTAATTCGTATAAGACATCAAGGAAATCCACGCTGTCATAATATGTAAACAGATAGATATTTCCCGTGTCAAGTCTATTGTAAGCATCCTTTATAAGTTTGATATCTTTCTCGCTTATTTCCGTTACGAACGCGGGCTCGTCGATGTGCACCTTGTCAAAATTCTGGATTATCTCTTTGTACACATCTACGAGGTTGAAGAGATAATCGCCAAACCGCTTCTCTGGAATCCCCCTGGAGAGTTTCAGGAATGTAAATGGACCTATAAGGTATGGTATACCCTTTTTATGGCTCTGCGGTGCCTCCTTTGGCTTGTTCCATCCCATAGTGAAATTGGAAGGTGAGAAGCCTGCGAATTCCGGGACGAGATAGTGATAATTTGTGTTGAACCATTTGGTCAGTTTTAATGCATTCTTTCCCCTGCAAAGTGAATAGTATTCGTCCATATCTTTACAATCATAAAGACCCACCATAATAGCGGTGTCGAGTATGTTACAATAAAGCGTCATTTCTCCCACCGGGAATTTATCTACATATTTCTCATAGGTAGACAATCTTGCTTCATCGAGCTCGTCGATGTCCCTGCGGAGTTCATTCTTCGAGCTACTTCCCCTCCAGTATTTTTCTATTGCCCTTTTATACTCTCTATTTTTGCCCAGTCTGGGAAAACCATATGCATATGTTTGCATCTATACCCCCTACCCTAAAAATCCCAAATGTCAAGCACCAAAATCCAAACAAACTCTAAATTCCAATACCCAAAAATACACTTTAGAATGTCTTGGTTTTTTACACACAATTTGTGCTCATTGTTGCATCAGTTCTCTCACAAGTTCGTATCTCCTTCCCGGCATTATGCATACACCCTGGCATAATTTTTTTATCTCCGAGAGGAGTTCCCTTGCAATATCCGTACCACTCACTCCCCTTCTCATCCTCTCTATTATCTCTTCCGGAATATACATACCGGGAACCTCATTGGCGAGGTACTCTGCCTGCCTCATTGAATGGAGCGGGAGGAGACCCGCTATAACGGGGATTCCAAAATTGAAAGATATAAATTTTCGAAGCAGGTCTATATCGAATACCGGTTGTGTCTGGATGAAACCCGCTCCAAGATCTATCTTCTCCCATATTTTCTGAGGGTCAACATCCTTTATGGGTGAAGCAATGCCCACAAAGAGGTTTGTGTGTCCAGAGAGCGGATTCCCAAGCCTATCGTATCCATTATTGAGTGAGTGTATCATCTCTACTAACTCCTTTGCAGTTATCTCGAATACTGCTACGGCGAATGGGTAATCCCCCACGGATGGGGGGTCTCCAGCAAGTGCAAGGATATTTCGTATGCCAAGGGCATGGGCTCCAAGAAGCTCCGACTGGAGTGCGAGTATGTTTTTGTCCCTGCAGGTAAAGTGAAGTATACAGTCAAGTCCTACCTCATTTTTTACATAGTAAGCGAGTGGGAGAGGACTCATACGAAGTTTCGCCATTGGATTATCCGCAACATTTATTACATCACCTCCAAGTTCTTTAAACAATTTCGCTATAGCGACTTCTTTATCCAGTTTAACCCCTCTTGGAGGGTCTATCTCCATTGTATAGACGAACTTTTCCGTAAGTTTTGACTTAAGTGGTGTAGAGATAGATACCTCTTCCCTTTTTGTTTTTCTTGGTATTTTTACAGTCACCAACTTTCGTGGTCTTGGTTGCATTCCCAATACCGCTTCTTTCATATACCTTATGTGTTCTGGCGTGGTTCCGCAGCATCCTCCCAGGATAGTCACCCCAATATTCACAAACTTTCTTGCATATCCTGCAAAGTATTCGGGGGTTGCGGGATATACGAACTTTCCATTTACAAAACCGGGGTATCCTGCGTTTGGCTGGACAGAGAGTACAGCGTCTGTGACATAGCTCATTCTTTTCACCGCCCTGTAGAGCCCCTGAGGGCCGCTTCCACAGTTTGCACCTATGACCTCTACCCCCACAAGTTCCTTTGCTGCTTGGACCACATCTACGCCAAGGAGGGTTTTTCCGTCGCCCATAAACGATAACTGAGCAATGGATGGAAAGTCCATATCGATCTCTCTCAGTGCAGAAATAGCATCTTTTAGTTCTTCTATATCTGCCATTGTCTCAAATATAATAATGTCAACACCTCCATCTATCAATGGAAGTATCTGCTCCTTAAATATCTTCAATCTTTCCACCTTTGAGAGGGTTATCATTGATTCATAAGGTCTTGTGAGTGGTCCAACTGCCCCCGCAACAAATCTCGATTCACCCACCACCTCCCTTGCGATCTCAGCCCCCCTGTAGTTTATATCCATTACCTTATCTCCGAGGTCGTAGTATCTCTCGAGGATGAATCTGTTTGCACCGAATGTGTTAGTCTCAATGAGTTCTGCCCCTGCCTCAATATAAGAGCGATGTATAGTTTTTACAATATCGGGGTTTGACAGATTGAGTTCATCGTAACAGTGTCCCTTGGGAACGCCAAGCGAGTGAAGCATGGTCCCCATGGCGCCATCGGCAATGAGTACACCTTCCCTTATCCTCTCCCTAAAATCGGGCATAATTACCCCCAATATACATTAACCACGCCTGCCTGCCGGCAGGCAGGGATGAACACAGAACTTTATTGAAAAATCAAAAACTAAACCTACCTACCGGCAGGCAGGTATCAAAAATCAAAATGACATATTAAAATGCAAAAATTATGACAGTAACTTACGGGTCTTTCTTTTTAATTTTTGGTTTGTCCATACGGATCCCGCGGATAATTTTGATATTTGACTTTTGATATTTGATATAAGAATGCTTGCCTTCTTTTTGTGATTTAAAACTTACCATACCCCGTATATCTCGTGCCCACAGAATTTGCATTTCCCATCGACGATATTATTTTCTAAAACCATGTATCCCTTTCTCCTTATGAGAAGTTTCCCGCACTCTGGACAACGGGTATTTTCCCGGTCGCCACCGGGGTAGTTTCCAATGTAGACATAATGCAATCCCTCATTCAGTGCGATTTCCCTTGCGGTTTGGAGTGTTGCCACCGGTGTGGGGGGGAGGTGTTTTAGTTTGTACATGGGGAAGAATCTGGAGAAGTGAAGCGGTATGTCGGTGCCGAGGTTCTTTTTTATCCACAGGACGAGTTCTTTCAGCATCTCCTTATCGTCGTTCAGTGTCGGCACAACGAGATTTGTTATCTCGAGATGGACCTTGTTCTTAACGAGTGTCTTACAGGTGGAGAGCACGGGGGCGAGACTGCCACCGGAAATTTTTCCGTAAAGTTCTTCTGTGAACCATTTTATGTCGACATTTGCGGCATCTATGTATTTGCAGAGCTCCGAGAGGGGGTCCGGATTCAAGAATCCATTTGTAACCCATACATTTTTCAAACCGTTTCCCCTGGCGATCTCCGCTGTATCCAGCATATACTCATAGAATATGGAGGGTTCAGAGTATGTGTATGCTATTATGGGGATATTTTCTCTTTCGGCGGTCCTCACCACCTCGAGTGGTGGAAGGTAATAGTTTTCCGTCTCCTCCGGGGTTTTCTGAGATATGGTCCAATTCTGGCAGTTTTTGCATCTGAAATTGCACCCGGCGGTGGCGATAGAGAGGGCTGAAGCCTGTGGAAGGAAGTGAAAGAGGGGTTTTTTCTCTATCGGGTCTATATGAACGGCACAGGGATTGCCATATACGAGGGTGAATAGTTTACCCCTTATATTCTCACGCACGCGGCAGATTCCCCTCTGTCCCGGCGAGAGAACACACCGGTGGGGACAGTTCAAACACCTTACTTTGTTGCTCCCGATTTGCTTGTAATAGTAAGCCTCCTTCTTTCCCTCTCCCTTTCCCATGCCGGACAGGAATAAGGGGGTAATTGAGAGCATCTTTATAAATTCCCTTCTCGTAAGTTTCATCTTGAATCCCTTAAGGTTTTTGAGGATGCTTTATGTCCTTTCTCTAAAGGACCATTTAAGGAGTATCGGGGTAATAAGTGCTAATACAATTACCATAACTACAACAGATGAAAAATCACCCCGTCGAATGAGTCCCCGCGATAGAGCCATGGACGCGATTGCAAGAGCCACCTCCCCCCTTGGAATCATACCTATACCCACCCTTAAGCCCCTCTTTGGCTTCAGATGCATCAATCTTGTTCCGATAAATGTGCCACCCAATTTCCCCAATATCGCGCACAGGATGAATGCAATTAGAAAGAGGTGGTTTCCCCCTATTGTAACCAGGTTCGTCTTGAGTCCGATATCCACGAAGAAGAAACTTATAAATATGGAGTGTCCAATGGTATCCATTCCCGATAGTATATTTTTTTTATATTTTGTTCGCCTCAGCATGAACCCGGCTATATACGCCCCCGTAATGGCTGCAACCCCGAGATTCATTGCCATGAAGGCGTAGATTAGCATCATTGCAAATGCAATGGCGAGGATTGCCTCTCTCGCCTTAAGCCTTTCAGCCCATCCGAATACCAGGAAGAAGAGATGTCCCACGAGATAGGCGGCAACGAAGAATCCAATCAGTTTGAGAATCGCGAAAGTGGGAGATGTCGTCGTCCCCAGTGCACACAATATGACGGTCAGGAATATTATGCCGATAACATCGTCCACTATGGCGGCGGTGATGATTATCTTCCCCTCGGGCAGGTTCAACTTACCGATATCCACAAGTGTCATTGCCGTTACAGATACAGATGTGGCGGTGAGTATCGTGCCGAGTATGAGACTCTCCGGGAGCGAACGATGGAAGAGAAGTCCCACAAGAAAACCGAAAAGAAAGGGAAGCAGGACTCCATTTATAGCTATAACCGAGGCAATTTTACCCTCTTTCGGCTTTATATCGGTTTCCAGACCCACCATAAAAAGAAGTATGAGCACGCCGATTTCGCTGAATGTATTTATAACCTCATTGGGTGCGACGATGTTAAACCCCGATGGACCCAGAAGAAGTCCCAATATGAGCACTCCCAGAACGGGGGGCTGTCTCACCCGGGATGCGAAGTCAGAGAAGACCTTCGAGAGTATTATTATCAGGGCGATCTGTATCAGTATCAACTTGCCATTCCTTTATATTATCTTGCTTTAACAATTCGATGTGATTATGAAGCACCTGGCGCCAAGGTAGATAATTATGTCGGATATTTGAGAAATCTCTCACATAAAGCTGTATTAAGTATAATACAGAAATCGCAATTTGTCAAGGAAAAATTGGACGTCCCGCCCTGGCGGGGGCAGGCAGGAAAGAGATTGTTCACAGAATCTCATGCGCGTCTGTGACCTGCGGAAAAGAGATCTTTGAAAATCTTTCTTATATCCGTATGCCCGAAGGATCCGTATGGACAAGTATAAATATATTCCAGATTTTAGATTTTGGTTTTTTGTTTTAATTCATATTTATCTGTGTTTTTCTGCGTCCGTTTTTATTTTTTTCTTGACTTTTTAAACGATTTGGTTTATAATTTTATCGTGGGTGAATTTTCCGTTTACATAAAGGAGAGGGCATTCTTTGCCATTATTCTCTCGGTCGTTGAGGTTTACAGGAGGGAGACACTCGGGTTGCTGCTGGGCTACAGGGGGGAAAACAAATTCTTTGTCGAGTACGCAATTCCATCCCAGACGGCGGAAAGAGAGTTTTCGTGGACCGAACCGAAGATGAGAGCGGTCGCGAGAATGACGAAAATAATAGAAAATATGTCTATAGAGATAATTGGCGATTATCATTCACATACGGATTTCAGGGGGGATAGGGGAAGGGCAATCCCCAGTGGTGAAGATGTCGCGGATATGCGAAGTGGAAATGTCCACATCATCGTCGCCGTGAATCCCAAGTTGAAGAGCAAAAAATGGAGACAGAATAATGATGGAACCATATCGGGGACTATCAGCGACTATCACATAAGGATATCTGCCACAACGCTCATAGGAGAGTATAAATACAAGAGGGTCAGGATAGTCTGTCCATCGGCAACGGGACTGTCTACTTGATGGTTCTCTACCTGTCTGCCGATAGATAGATACGCATTGGACCGTATAAGATACGACCTTTTCTGTTTGGTATCTCAAATCTTTGCAGTGACCCCATGACTGATTTGGAGGCATGGATAAAACTCTCTCTCGCCAAGGGAGTGGGCGAGGAGACCCTGAAGGTCCTGGTGCAGAAGTTTGGTTCGCCCCGGGGGGTCATCCAGGCAAGCGGTAGAAGGCTGAGGGATGTAGCCTCGAACGAAATAGCAGAAAATATAAGGAAGTGCATAGACTTAGATGTGGGGAAACACATCTCTCTCATGAACAGCCTCGGGGTGAAACTAATTTCCTTTATGGGCGATGAATACCCGGAACGGCTGAAGCGCCTTCCCTATGCACCACCGCTTTTATATGTGCGGGGTGATTTGAGGGACGATGAACCGTCCATTGCCGTAATTGGTTCCAGAAGGGCATCACATTACGGTAAGGTAATTGCCGAGAGATTCGCAAGGGAACTCGCGAGGGTGGGTCTGACGATTATATCTGGACTCGCAAGGGGAATTGATACTTGTGCGCACAGGGGGGCGCTGGAGGAGAATGGCAGGACAATCGCAGTTCTCGGATGTGGAATAGACAGGGTCTATCCATCGGAAAATGTCTATCTCATGGAGAAGGTAATAATGAACGGCGCATGCATATCTGAATTTCCGATCGGCACTTATCCTTTTGCCGGGAACTTTCCACAGAGAAACCGGATAATAAGTGGACTCTCTGATGCCATACTGGTTATCGAGGCGACCGAGCGGAGCGGTACATTTACAACGGTTAAGTGGGCACTTGAACAGGGAAAGGAGGTATTTGCCGTTCCGGGAAACATCACACAGGAGACTTCAAAGGGAACCAATAAATTGATAATGGATGGTGCAAGACCCATCACCTGCACGCAGGATATAATCGATGCCCTGAAACTGGACAGGATAATTGAAATGAGAGAGCTCCCGTCACTCACAGAAGATGAGAAAGAGGTGTATGAGAGTGTCGGAAATACACCCACTCACATCGACCAGCTTTCGATTTCCCTTTCCATACCCGTCTCCAGGCTCTCGGGTATTCTCCTATCCCTGGAATTGAAATCCGCCGTGAGGCAACTGCCGGGCAGGTATTTTATGAGAGAGCAGTAGCTGGTCAATAGTCAATCGTCAATAGTCAATGGTGTTAAAGGGGGAATTTTATGGCGAGCACTGCAGATTTCAAGAAGGGTATGACGATAAGACTTGAGGGTGAGCTGATGACCCTTTTTGACTTTCAGCATGTAAAACCCGGAAAGGGTGGGGCATTTGTTCGCACGAAATTCAAGAGACTGAAGGATAGGGCGGTTATAGATAAGACATTCAGGGCGGGAGAGAAAATTGAAGTGGTGTGGATGGAGCAGAAAAAGATGCAATATCTCTATAAAGAGGAGAATCTATTTCACTTTATGGATACGGAGACGTATGAACAGATATCGCTCCCATTGTCTCTGCTGTCCGACTCTGTTCCGTACCTTAAAGAGAATGAAGAAGTTTTTGTTAAATTTGCGGAGGGGGAACCCGTGAGCATTGATATCCCCACATTCTGTGAATTGACGGTTGTGGATACGGAACCCGGGGTGAAGGGAGATACCGCTCAGGGTGGCTCAAAACCCGCGATACTGGAGACGGGACTGAAGGTTACGGTCCCCCTCTTCATTAATGTGGGGGACACCATCAAGGTTGATACGAGAACGGCAAAATATATTGAGAGGGTGTGATCTCTTTTTAATATGCCCCTCTTCCAGAGAGGACGGCGGGTACGGTGAGAAGGACGAGTTTTATATCGAGAAGGGGTGTCCAGTTGTCTATATATTCAAGGTCCAGTTTCATCCATTTGTCAAAATCGATTATGTTCCTGCCCGATACCTGCCATATACAGGTGAGCCCGGGTTTCATAGATAGTTTTCTCCTTTCCCGCGGGGTATAGTTTTTCACTTCCTTTGGAATGGGTGGTCTTGGTCCCACTATGCTCATATCTCCCTTTACGCAGTTTACGAGTTGAGGTAATTCATCAAGGCTCAATCTTCTGAGTATCTTACCTATCCTCGTTACCCTTGGGTCGTCTCTCATCTTGAATGCGATCCTGTTCATCTCATTTAGATTGAGAAAGTCGTTCTGTCTTTCTTCCGATCCCTTCACCATGGTTCTGAACTTATAGAGGTTGAATATTTTGCCATTCAACCCACATCTTGCCTGCTTGAATATAACGGGACCTTCTGACTCTATCTTTAATAGGACAGCTGCTACGAGAAACACGGGAAATGTAAGAAAGAGCAACGATAGGGCAATTACCCTGTCACATATGTATTTCATGAGGAGAAGGGGGGACAACTCCGGTGCGGTGGAGAGGGTGAGGAGTGACAGCCCAGTATATGCCTCTACATCGAACCTTGTTCTGGCAAATGCGTAGTTTTCTTTCATTGCGAAGGATACGGGTATTCCCATGTTTCTGCAGGTAAGTACGATATTCTCATATCGGAAGAACCTCTCGGGTGTGGCAGCTATTACAACCCAATCTATCCAATCGGCAACGAGCCTGTCAAATTTTCCATTATCTTCAAGAAATTCCCTCGTATGAAATCTAATGGGAGAGGAGGAGAGAAATTCCCTTACAAAATTCATATCTTCTTTATTTCCCACAATGAGTACTTTCTTTATTTCCCTTGAAGCGAGTACCGGGAAAAGCCATTTACGCAAACACAGAAGGAAGAACGTATCGATGACCGAGAAGAGTATTATAAAAAGTCTCGATTGGGTAATTACCTTCAGTATAAATATTGCGGCGAGGAGGATGAGGGTCCCGAAAAAGACCGCCCTTACGGCGGGTAAATATGTATCGCGCGGTTTCTTTTCGGGTGTAATATAGGCTTCCTCATGCGAGAGCAATACGACCCACACGGGGATAATGATGAACAGCAACCAGGCAAGCGAGTAGAACTCCAGCGGCACATTTTCGGGCAGCGGAATGGTGAATGCCCTCAAAAGAAAAGCGAGATAAAATGCGGCGACGGTGAATAATACATCAAAGAGGAGGCCGATCTTTGAAAATATGAGCAATCTTTCCTTTATCATAATTCGATTCGGTACTTAATCAAGATTGCAGCCTAATGGGCGGTGTGAGAAAATCCCAGTGCCTTGAACTGATCCATAACGATATGAAATGTAAATATATAGGAGACCCTCAAGGCGAGACCAAAGAATAACAGGGATTTCAGAACTACATTTGGATTATAATGCTTTTCAAAAAACATAAACATTCCAAAGTTGTGTGAGAGTAAGGAACGCTGCCAGAATTTATCGGTGGCGGCCCCGAATGTGTGAATAGTCCTTACATTGGGAATATAGTATACCTTGTATCCGTGTTCTTTTAACCTGTAACAAAAATCTGCATCTTCCACGAATAGAAAGAACCTCTCGTCGAGAAGGCCGACCTCGTCGAGGATATCCTTTCGCGTCATGAGACATGCACCCGTTACCCAGTCAACCTCTTGTATTTTGGTGCAGTTGGTTTCCGGCAATAGATACGACCTTGTGATCGGATTGTTTGGGAAAAGTCTCGTGAGCAGAGATTGTCTTCCGAAAAATACCCTTATGAAGGATGGAAAGCTTCTTACAGATGGCTGTAGTTTCCCATTGGGGTATGTGATGGCGGGTGCCACACAGCCAGCATCATTTTTCTCTTTTATGTGATCTAAAAGAGTCTGGATGGTATTCTGTTCCACCATGGTATCGGGATTTAACAGAAGTATGTATTTGCCCTTAGAACGACATATTCCCTGATTCACTGCCCTCGCAAAGCCAACATTCTTTATATTCTGTATAGTGCGGATATTAAATCTGTCCTTCATCTCGTTAAACCTTTTCCCTTTTGACGCATTATTGACTACGATTATCTCATAGTCCGCATTTATTCTGCTTTGGCTGATACTCGAGATGCATCGGAAGAGTTCATTTTCTGTATAGTAGTTAACTATTATGATCGAAAGTTCCACCTCGTTGCCCCCTTTTGCCCTTTATATATTCGATCGCATCCGCTGCCCAGTTCAGTTGCTTCACATTGATGGATGTTGTTAGTTTTGCACTTGATTTTGGTATTATGGCGATTTCGAATCCGAGTTTCTCCGCCTCCTTGATCCTCTTCTCGGTCCTCGGTACCGCCCTCACCTCCCCGCTCAGTCCAACCTCTCCGATTATAAGTAGTTTCTTTGGAATTCTGAATCCCTTCAGGGAGGAGACGATCGATGCCAGAATTGCCAGGTCGCAAGCCCGCTCCTCTATCCTCAACCCCCCAACGATATTGAGAAAAACATCCTGATTCGACACGCGGAGTCCAAGTCTCTTTTCCACTACAGCGAGTAACATCGAGAGCCTTCTCGAGTCTATGCTGCTGGACACCCTCTGGGGATAACCATAATATGTGGGAGATGTGAGTGCCTGTATCTCGACAAGAAATGCCCTCGTTCCTTCGAGAACGCAACTGACCGATGTGCCGGGCGCAGATTCATTTCTGCCCATAAGGAATACCATGGAGGGGTCTTTTATCTCCTTCAGTCCCCTCTCTTCCATTTCAAATACGCCTATCTCATTTGTAGAACCAAATCTGTTTTTTGCTGCCCTCAGTATTCTGAAGTAATGATTGCGATCCCCCTCAAGATAGAGTACGGTATCAACTATGTGTTCGAGCGTTTTTGGACCGGCGATCGCACCGCCTTTTGTCACATGTCCAACTATCAATACGGACATATCCCCGTTCTTGGCGAGCTTGAGCAATTCTTGAGTGCATCCCTTAACCTGTGCGATGCTTCCGGAGCTCGATTGTACACTGGAACAGTACATGGTTTGAATTGAGTCGATAATGAGCAGACCCGGAACTATCTCGTTCGCTTCCTCCTCTATCATTTCGATGTCTGTTTCACTCAGCACGAGTATTCTCTCTTCATCTATTCCCATCCTCTCTGCCCTTAGCTTAATCTGATGGGGGGACTCTTCACCCGATATATAGAGGATTTTTACTCCTTCTCTTGCGAGGTTCTTCGCCGCCTGTAGAATGAGAGTGGACTTGCCAATTCCCGGTTCTCCCCCAAGGAGCACAAGCGAACCCTTTACAATGCCGCCTCCCAGAACCCTGTCGAACTCGGCTATATTCGTCTTAAGTCGCTCTCCCGTGCTGCTTTTTATTTCTCTTATCGACATCGGCGGACGTCTCTCAAATATATGGGCGTCCTTCTTTAAGGGCTTTACCTCTTTGAATGTATTCCATGCGCCGCAGGATGGGCATCTACCCATCCATTTTGGTGACGAGTACCCGCATTCGTTGCACACAAAATTCGCTTTCATAATAACTCAGAGGTGGGAAATCAATTAGAAAATGTGTATATATTTTCTGGGGTTTGCCTTTATGTCATCCACGAGTTCTCTGGTTGCCCTCACCGTATTCCCGATCTCTATGTAAAGGGAATCGTCTTTTATCAGTTTGCCGAGTGTGCCCTCTCCCTCGTTGAGGGCAACGAGTATCCCATCCAGCCGGCTGGATGTCTCCCGGAGAGTTTCTGATAGTGATGAGATACTCCTGGCACCGTCACCAACCGCGGTCATCGTGCTCCCGAGATCGTCTTTCACATTGAGGATGAGGTTCTGTAATTCTTTGGTGGTATTTTGCATATTTGAGAGTGTGGCGGTGATCTCCTCTATGTTCTGAGAGGATACTAACTTATCTATGTTCATTGCGAGTTTGCCCAAGGTCGAATAGGGTATCCCGATGCTCGCTTCACCCCTCACTATGTCGGATTCGGTAAATCGTTCTTCGGAGGCGCCCGGGTCCAACTCCACATATTTTGTCCCCGATATCATCGCCACATCCTTTATGGATGCATGTGCGTCCTTGCATAAGAAAACATCTTTATCCAGCCATAGGAGAACCTCCACATAATCACCTTTAAATCGTATATCCTGAACTAATCCCTTCTCGACACCGTAAACCCTCACTGCGTCTCTTTTCTTCAGGCCCGTTACATCTGGGAAATGGGCAATGACTGGATATCCCTCTGACCTGAATCTGAATTGACTCATCCACAACTGAAGGAGAATGAGCGCAAATACCGTTGCCGTAATAAATATCCCAGTTTTTGCTGCTTTACTCATAGGACCTCCGGACTAAGATATCAACCAAAAAAGTCTGCAGTTCCGAAAAAAACTCGGGAACAAAGAGTTCACTTAAATCAAAGAAGACGCTCTTTCTTTAAAGATTCAACGCAACACCGAGATATATCCTGTTACTTTCTTTATCGCACCCCTTCCATAGTTCCGTCTCACCGAGTGGAATTCTCACATCGAAGACGAGAGAGAGAGTTCGAAAAACGGTATATAGGAGCGATACGGTTGGCACGGTATAGCTTCCCGCCGGATCTCGCCTGAATACGATGGGGGAGGACAGACTACAATCGAGTCCTCCCCATTTTAGAATAACCTCAGGCGATATGGAGAGATACGGCATGTAATCGGTCACATTATGGCGGTATTCCACATCCAATGTGTAACCATTCCACTCGGTTCGAGCCCCTATGAAATATACACCCGTATCGCCAATTGAATACAAGGTAGTGTCATAGTAGAATACGGGATAGTTCTCCCGATATCCCGCCCTTATTCTGCCGTATTCTGAGTCCAGGGTGAGTTCAATAAGGGAACCCGTGTTTAAGCCGTGGTGGGCTTCACAGCTGAATGAATTTACAACCAACAATTCGTTCCCGTCCAGGATAGTCGTGTATGGTGAATAAGACAGGGACAAAGAAAATTTTGAAAGAACGCTCATTACCGAGAGTATCGGGTATACCCTGCTTAAATTTTCGCTGTTGCTCAAAGCGGCGAATATGCCGGGAGAGAGCGTAAAATTGCTCATACATAGGGGAAATCTGACAGAGACAGAAGATATGAAGTCCTCGTTTATGTAGACTTTCGTCTTATTGCCAACATCCAGATGATTGGCATTATATGTCGCATCAAATGTGATTAAATTGTGCTCATCTCGAGATAGAACACTTCTTACAAAACCTCCATCAAAAGAGATGGATGTCCTGACAAACGAGAATTTTAGACAGGCCGCGCTGTATCTCCTGCCCAAAAGTTCCCCCCCCCCTTTGAAAGAGAGGTTTAAATAATGGGCTCTTATATGCGGTAATCCGAGATTTAACCCCACCACTTCCTTCAATCCCGTTACATCCTTCCCGTACAGGGCAGATAGTGAATACCGGTTCAATCCAGTGTAAATTCTTATCCTTTCAGAAGAGCCCACCTCTGCCCGAAGTCTCGTGGTATAGTTTTTTATACGCACAACATCCCTTGCCCTCAATTTCACCGTCTTCGGTTTATATTCCCCAATAGCGGGAAGTGGAGATGCGCTGTCGGGCAACAAACTCTCTTTCACGACTTCTGTGCTTGTCCTCTCCCCGTATATCGTCACTTTGGGAAGTTCGAGTTCGGGCGCCTGAAAGACTATAAAAAATAGTATTTCGATCATCTACATCTTTTTACTTTATCTCTTCCAATTTATTCTTCGCATCTTTTACGAGAAGGGAATCGTCTCCTCTCTCTATCACCATCATATAGAACTTTCTTGCCTCGTTGCTCTTTTCGAGGCTCATCTGACATTCTGCAGCATTGAACAGAGCCTTTGAGATAAATTCATTCTCACCGTAGAGATAATTTACCATGAGATAGGACCTCGAGGCGGATTTGTAATCTCCGTCTTTCCGATAAGACTCTCCCTCCAGAAATCTCGCCTTTGGCTTCAACGGGGCGTTGTTTCCGTCAAGCACCACGGATAAATTCAGGCGTGCGTTTCTTGTATCACCACTTTCGATATATATTCTGGCAAGCTCTATCCGTGCCCTGTCTCCCGTTTTCCCGTTTCCATCTTTTATGAGCTTCTTGAGAATTCTTTCTGCTTCCCCGGGGTTTCCCTCTTTTCCGTATACCTCCGCGAGTTTCAACAGTGCCTCATCATTATTCGCCTTTATGAGGCACTCTTTGGCATCTTTTAAGTCGTCTTTTTTTATATAGATATCTGAAAGTACAAGGAGTGCCCTTGTCGTGACTTCTTTCCCGGGGAATTCCCTCACGAGTCTCGTAAATGCCTCCTCGGCTCTCCCATCGTTGCCGAGGGAGTAATATGACATACCCCTCCAGTACAGGGCACGGGGCATAAGTTTGCTGGACTTCACCGTGTTGTAATATTCTGCCGCCCTGTTGTATTCACCGTCCTGGTATGCGAGGTCGCCCGCCTTTATGGATATCTCGTCTGAGATGTGGGGATTGGTCTTTACATAGCTTGATGCAAGCGAGAGCGCACTCTCAAGCCCCCCTGCCCTGTATTCTGCATCTATGATGCCGTTTATTGCGAGCATGGCGTCTGTGGGTACGGGTTGGGGGAGAAGAGAGAGTGCCTTTTTGTAGGATACGAGGGCATCATCATATCTGCCCATATCGAAGCAGTTGTCGCCGATCAGGATCCTGGCATTATATACATAATCACTGGACGGATAGAGTTTTAATAGATCATCGAGAGCCTCAATTGAACTTCCAAAATCCCCCATACGCCTCTCCGCCGCACCTATCAAAAACTGTGCCTCCTCTGCTTTCTTGTTCATCGGGAATTTTTTTATGAATGTTCTAAAAGACTCTATCGCCTCCCCATATCTGCCCATATCGAAGTATACCTTTCCGGCATCGAAATCTGCACCCTCTATCCTACCATACCAGGCAATTGCCCTCTCGTATTCTTTCAGGGAGTATGCGAGCTCTGCTGCCTTGTACAATATATCGTTGTCTGGATGGCGTTTTACCAGTATGGTAAGCGTGTTAATTGCATTTTTCACATCTTTGTTTTTTTCATATGCATATGAGAGTCCAAGAAGTCCTTCTCTTTCTGTAGCCACATCTTCACACGCTTTCCCGTATTCCTCTACCGCCTTTGTGTAATCCCCCTTCTCGTAATAGACCTCTCCGAGAATGAGATGTATATGAGCCCCATATTTTTCATAGTCCCTGTTCAGGTATTCAAGTGCGAGGCGCTCAGCCTCGCCAAAATTTTTCCCCTTACACGATGAGAGTGATGCACGGTAGAGCCCTTCCTCATCGTCCGTTTCTTTATAGAGAGATAAATATCTATCTCTCGCCTCGTCGTATCTTCCCATCTCATACAGTGTATTTGACGCCATTAATTTCGCCTCTTTGTTGCTCAGTTTATCGAACCACAGTAATGCCTCGTCGTATTGCTTCTTCTCAAAATAAACCCTCCCGATTCTCATTGCCACATCGTTCTTCAGGTTTTCGTTCTTCTCGAGTTTCTTATACTCTGCGAGTGCCTTGTCGAGCTCTCCAATTGTATAGTATACATCACCGAGCCCGAGTATTCCGGCATTGCAGTATCTACCAGAAAGAAGGGAGGTGTATTTCTCTTTCGCCCGTTTGTATGAGCCCAATTTGAGATATGTATGCCCGAGGAAAAGGGATGCCTCTTCTTCGTATTTACCCCCGACATCGGTGAGTCTTTCCTCTGCCGTATCATAATCCCCATTTTCATAATATATCCTTCCGGCATAGTATAATGCGGCATCCAGAAGGGCACTTTCCGGGTATTCTCTTATCAGTCTGTCGAAGGAAAGAAGTGCCTCATCGTAGTGTCCGAGTTCTCTCTCTATAAATCCAGCTGAATATATTGCGTACTCGGTATAGCTCGATTCTAAGGGCACGGTTTTATAATAATAGAGTGCGGAGTCGAGTTCTCCCTCTCTGTAGTAGCATTCACCGAGCCAATATTTTGAATCGGGGGTATCGAGGAATTTATAGATGGAAATTGACTTCTCATATTCTCGGAGTTCGAAGTGGCATCTTGCGAGTTGTTGCCTTGCGGCATCTTTGAATTTGGAGGAGGGATGGGTTGAGATGAATTTTGTGAATTCATCCCTTGCCAGTTCATAATTTTCGAGGTAGAAGTCGGACGATGCAATATAGTATTCTGCTTTTTCTCCGTATGGACTCTTTGGGTATTCCCTTACGAGGTTTGCGAATTCGTCCCTCGCGAGTGTAAATACACCGTCACGATAAAGACCATACGCAAAATCAAAACACTCCTTTGGGGGAGTGAGAAGGGACATAAGTATAATGAATCCCACCATCACAACATATTATACAGCCATTTTCGATAAATGTCAAGAAAAAAATATTGGTGAATAGTGTGTAAAAAAAAGCTTGCATTCTTTTGAAATTTGTGTTATAATAACGAGGTATGGGAATCATCATATATATTCTCTTGAGTTCATATCCATCTCCCGTGGGTTATGTGAACGATTTCGCAAACTGCATACCTGCGGAGTACGAGCAAAAGATAACATCTGTCATCCAGGAGGTGAAACAGAAGACGGGGGCGGAGATCGCGGTTGTAACCGTTCCCACCACCGGGGGAGAGGATATATCCATGTACTCTGTAAACCTCTACACGAAGTGGGGTATAGGTGAGAGGGGTGAAGATAACGGTGTTCTCATAGTCGTCGCATTGAACGATAAAAAAACATGGATTACCACCGGATACGGTCTTGAGGGCATAATCCCGGATGCCACGGCGGGGGATATATGGAGAAATGTGATGCGACCCCTCTTTAAAGAGGGAAACTATGGAGGTGGCATCCTGAACGGTGTGATTACCATTGCGGAGATAATATTGAAAGAGTATGGGGAGACCCTGTCCGGGGAGGTAAAACCAGTACAATATAAGCAAGAGCGTGGACGAGGTTGTGGAGCACTTGGATTGCCCATTCTATTTTTTCTCTTTATAGTCTTCGGTTGGAGAATAATACCATTTTTGTTACTCGGCAGAGCGGTGGGATACTGGTCGGGAGGTTCATTTGGAGGCTCGGGTGGATTCGGTGGAGGGTTTGGCGGATTTGGAGGAGGTGCTACCGGTGGTGGTGGGGCGGGGGGTGGATGGTGAGATACACCTTTATGGTGATATCCGTGCTTATGTCCTTCTTTGGGTGTGCCAGAACAGCGGTCGTAAGATTGCCTGAACCGAGAGAGCCACTTCGTAAGGTTGAATATCCACGCCATAGGATAAAGATAGAGCAACCGTTGATCCTTCTCTACAGGGGTATATATCTAAATTATTATGCCGCGGGAAGGCTTAAGAGATATATTGAGAGTATGAGGAGGACGGAGTTGAACTGTGTCGTTATCGATTTTAAAAATGATGTGGGATTTGTTACATACGATACCAAGGTGGAATTTGCGAAGAGGATCGGCGCAGTAAAACCCGTTCTCGATCTGGAGAGTATTGTAAGGGTATGCAATGAAAATGGAATATATCTTATAGGCAGAATTGTGGTGTTCAAGGATTCGATACTCGCGAAATATGATGGCGGTAAGTTTTGCATAAGGCACGAAGATGGGGAATTGTGGAGGGACAGAAAGAGAAACCTGTGGGTTGATCAATATTCGACTGGGGCATGGGATTATGTGATAGATATTGCGAAAGACCTGGCAGAGAGGGGGGTCAGGGAGATACAATTTGACTATGTGAGGTTCCCCTCAAAGGGTGATCTGGATGCGATGCGGTTTCCCCATAAGACAGAGGATATTGAGAGAGAAGACCTGATGGTGGAATTTTTGAAGAGGGCGTATACATCTCTCAAACCATACGGTGTCAATGTTGCTGTAGATCTATATGGATATACGACATGGCTCGAAAGTATGAAACAGGAGGGTCAAAATCTTTCAAAGATAGAAAACTGGGTTGATGTGGTTTGTCCCATGTTATACCCGTCGCATTTCCACAGCGACTTCAAAAAAAACGCAAATCCGAGGGAATATCACATAGTATATGAGAGTCTCGTAAACGGCTATGAGAAGATAGGAAAGGAGAAGTTCGTTGCATATATACAGGGCTTCGATCTAAAGTCACCAAATTTCGGACCAGAATACATTGGGAATCAGATAAAGGCTGTAAGGGATGCAAAGGCGAGGGGTTATATAGTATGGAATGCAAGAAGCAATTACTCGGCGTTGTTTCAATTATTGAATTCAAAAAGGTAACGAGATTTGTAATTTTACATTTTGATTTTTGCACTTTGATTTTTTGGTTTTTATGGAGCTTATATTCGAATTAAGCGGAAGGGGTAAGAGAGGCGATACACTTCCCGAATCAGGGATAGAGGGTGTTATCCCAACAAAATTCCTGCGTAAAGACCCCCTGGAATTTCCGGAGGTTTCAGAACCCGAGGTGGCGAGACACTATATAAGACTTTCATCTCTCAATTATCACATAGACAGTGGGTTCTATCCGCTTGGGAGTTGTACAATGAAGTACAATCCCAAGATAAATGAAAGGATTGCTTCGCTGGAGGGTTTCAGGGAGATACATCCGTTCGAGCCGATCGGGATGTGCCAGGGGGCGCTCCAGATTATGTATGAACTCGGGGAGTACCTGAGGGAGATCGGCGGTATGGATGCGATTTCGTTACTACCCTCGGCGGGTGCTCACGGAGAAGTTGTAAGTCTGCTCATGATTAAAAAATATTTCAAGGACAGAGGCGAGAAAAGAGGCAAAGTGCTCGTTCCGGACTCTTCACACGGCACAAATCCCGCCTCGTCTGCACTTGCCGGCTTTGAGGTTGTCCCGGTTCCCTCGGATGAACGTGGACTCATATCTATAGATGCACTGAAGAGACTTATGTCGGGAGATGTTGCCTGTCTCATGCTCACCTGTCCAAATACGCTGGGGTTATTCGAAAGAGAGATAGAGAGAATAGAAAGTATAGTGCATAAAAACGGTGGGGTTTTATATCTCGATGGTGCAAATCTGAATGCATTTCTTGGAGTGGCGAGACCGGGAGATATGGGATTCGATATGTTGCATTTTAATCTGCATAAGACCTTCAGTACACCACACGGCTCAGGTGGTCCCGGGGGAGGTGGGATAGGGGTAAAGAACTTCATGAAACCCCTTCTTCCAATACCGAGAGTGGAGAAAATCGGAGATAGGTTCTTTCTCAACGAGAAGATGGATGCATCCATAGGAAGGATCCATTCGTTCTGTTCAAACTTCGGGGTCATGGTTAAGGCATGGGTATATATGAAGATATTGGGAGGTAATGGATTGAGAAAAGTAGCCCGGGGAGCGGTCTTAAACGCCAACTACCTCCTTTCGAGATTGGAAAAACATTACGAGATACCTTACGGGAAAGGAAGGTGTATGCACGAATTTGTGTTATCCTGTGAGCCCCTGAGAAAATATGGTGTAAGGGCATTGGATGTCGCAAAAAAGCTCCTTGATATGGGATTCCATCCTCCAACGATATACTTCCCATTGATCGTGAAAGAGGCGTTTATGATAGAGCCCACGGAGACAGAATCAAAAAATACCCTTGACGAATTTGCGGATGCCATGATAGAGATACGGAGGGAGGTGGAGGAATCACCCGATGTTCTCCACGATGCGCCAAAGAAGACACCCGTGGGGAGGCTGAACGAGGTAAAGGCGGCAAGAGAATTAAAGGTCAACTGGTATGACTAAAGATTGAAATGAATAAATTTGTTAAAATTATAAGACATGCCTTTGCGGTAGAGAAGGAGGACTACGAGGAACTCACCCAGGAGGAAAAAGATATACTTGATAAGCTCGCGAGGGGAATAGTGAGTCGGGGTCTGACTACCCCGAGTATTATGTTTCTCGAGTCGGTGAAACCGCTTAATTTTCTTGGCTCCCAGGTTATGCTCTTTTTCCGCCCGATAGTTGGCGCCATATTTCCAACCACATCCTATGATAGGATGGAGACAATACTTGAAAAACGCCGAAGTGTAGAATGGCTGATTGTAAAGATCGAAGAATTTGAGGCGAGAAAAAGGGAGAAGGGGGAAGAGGAAAGAGGGAAGAGAGAAGAGAGAAGAGAGAAGAGTAATGGGGTATTGGGGTAATGGGGTAATGGGTTATTGTTTGGTTGCTGACAGAATAATTATTTTTTAGAGTTGGTTGATTGGCATCTAACAGACTATCTAAGGTTTTTTATGAAAAGGCTGTGGGCACCCTGGAGGATGGATTATATACTTGCACCACACGATGATGAGTGTATATTTTGCGAGGCACTAAAAAACGAGGGAAACCGATATACCCTCGTCCGTGAGGAACTCGCATTCGTCATTATGAATACCTTTCCCTACAACAACGGGCATATAATGGTTGCACCCACCAGACATACCGGGGATGTGGCCGATCTTTCGGACGAAGAGATGCTTTCCCTTTCAAGATTGGTTAAAAAAAGCCTTAAGGTATTACAGGATACACTGAAGCCGGATGCCTTCAATATCGGCATGAATCTTGGAAGGGTTGCGGGTGCGGGAATAGAAGACCACCTTCACATACATATTGTGCCGAGATGGAATGGTGATACAAATTTTATGCCCGTTATCTCTGATACAAAGATAGTATCTCAAAGTTTGGATGAAACATATCGTGTGTTGAAGGAGGGCTTCGACAAAGTTAAGAGTTAGAGTTTACCCATGAAGTGGAGTTCACATCCATGTGCAGAGAATAAGAAGAGAACCACATTTCTTTTGGTCTTCCTCGGTGTGTTATTTGTGGGATTGTTTATATGGTTTAAACTGTGGGGTCTCTTAATTGGTATCGTTCTTGTTGGCAGTGCTTTGTATCCGTATTTCATTCCCACGAGGTATGAATTCAGCGAAGAGTATATGGTTATAAAAGGATTTTTTTTGCAACAGAAAAAATGGTGGGGGGAGTTCAGAAGTTTTTACCCCGACCGAAACGGGGTTTTTCTCTCTCCTTTCCCCGAACCAACGAGACTGGAAAACTACAGGGGTATATATATAAGGTTCGGAAATAAGCGTGACGAGGTGATGGAGTATGTAAAGAAGAAGGTTAAACCGATGGAGGTAATATGATAAAACTGATCGACCTTGGCGCAGAATACGGAAGAATAAAAAGCGAGATAGATGAGGGTATAAGAGAGATAGTAGAGGCACAACAGTTTACCGATGGCGGACATATAGGTAGATTTGAGGAAGAGTTTTCTAAATATCTCGGGGTAAAAAACTGCGTGGGTGTTTCATCCGGCTCTACGGCACTCGACCTGGCTCTTCTCGCACTCGGTATTGGTGAGGGTGATGAGGTGATAGTTCCAAGTTTTACATTTATTGCGACCGCAGAGGCGGTTTCACATGTCGGTGCAATACCCGTGTTCGCCGATTCGGATTACGACACGCAGAATATAGATGTAGACAAACTGAAGCCTCTTCTGACCGGAAAAACGAAGGCTATAATACCGGTGCATCTCTATGGCAACCCCTGCGATATGGACGGGCTCATGGATTTTGCGAGGGAATACGAACTCAAGGTGGTAGAGGATGCCGCTCAGGCACAGGGGGCAGTATATAACGGGAGAAAGGTGTCTACAATAGGAGATGTGGGGTGCTTTAGTTTTTATCCCGCCAAGAATCTCGGGGCATATGGGCATGCCGGGGCGGCGGTGACCGACGACGATGAACTTGCGGAGAAAATAAGGCTGCTTTCCAATCACGGCAGGAGGACTCACTACGCTTATAAGATGGTTGGTTATAACTACAGAATGGATTCCATTCAGGCAAAGGTTCTCTCCATAAAACTCACACATTTAAAGGAGTGGAACGAGAGAAGAAGGAAACTGGCGGATATATATACGGAGTCTTTGAAAGATTTACCGATGGGCTTACCAAAAAGAGACGACGATAAAATTCCCGTGTACCACCTGTATATTATCAGGACGGACAGGAGGGAGAAACTTGTTGAATGGCTTAAGGAAAGGGGTATAGAGACGAGGATTCACTATCCGCTCCCGCTTCATTTACAAC
Source organism: Caldifarciminota bacterium UBA3073 (assembly GCA_002366725.1). GTDB lineage: Bacteria > Hydrothermota > UBA3073 > UBA3073 > UBA3073 > UBA3073. Next base: position 3,079 of record DFBT01000005.1, on the reverse strand, counting down.
CCGCATACGGGCATCTCGGATATGTGGAGGGAGACCTTCCCGTATCGGAGAGACTCGCCAGAGAGGTCCTGTCCCTGCCTTTGCATCCATATCTTGAGGAGGATAAAGTCCATACGGTAATAGAGAGTGTGAGAGAATTCTTCTCCTGAATTCCATCTGCATAGGAACTTTTTTATAAAAATAATCCCCCAAAAATTGGTTAAATACCAATTTTTGGGGGATTTCTCAATAGAAAGCCACATTTTTTTAAAATTTTATGGGATTGCCTTGAGCACTATACAGGTATTGTGCCCACCGAACCCGAAAGAGTTCGAGGAGCACGAACTTATCTTGAGCTTTCTCGCCTCATTTGGTATATAGTCGAGGTCACATTCTGGGTCTGGATTTTCGAGATTTCTCGTGGGATGGGCTATCCCGTCTCTTATTGACAGTACACAGGCTATGAGTTCACAAGCCCCAGCTGCACCCAGTAGATGTCCTATCATTGATTTGGTGGAGGATATGGGAGTCTTCCCGGCATTTTCCTCTCCCAGGGCGAGTTTTATTGCCGCTGTTTCTATCTTGTCATTGAGAGGGGTAGAGGTACCGTGTGCGTTTATGTAATCAACGGTTTCAAGCCCCGCTTGTTCCAATGCGAGTTTTATCACCCTTGTTGTCTCTGTTGCATTTGGATCGGGCGCAGTCATGTGATAGGCATCACAGGTCATGCCGAATCCGGCGATCTCACAGTACGGCTTTTTCCCCCTCTTTATCGCGTGCTCGTATTCTTCCAGGACGAGAATCCCAGCGCCCTCTCCCAATACAAACCCGTCTCTATCTTTATCAAACGGTCTCGATGCCTTTTCGGGTTCGTCATTCCTTGAGGATATTGCCCTCATATTTGTAAAACCTGCAATAGCTAAAGGTGTTACAGCCGCTTCTGTCCCTCCCGTTATCATGACATCTGCCAATCCCTCCTTTATAATCCTATAAC
>DFBT01000005.1:0-2065 GCA_002366725.1 Caldifarciminota bacterium UBA3073 | reverse complement strand
GCGGAGTTTATTATCATCATCGGGATGAAGAATGGACTGACGAACCTTGGGGAATCGTTGAGCAATTTTCGGTGTTGCTGTTCCCAGGTCTCAATCCCCCCGATACCAGAACCGATAATAACACCCATCTTTTCCGTATCCTCCTTCGAGAGGTCTATTCCGGAGTCCGCTACCGCTTCTCTCGATGCGCATATCGCAAACTGTGTGTATCTATCAAGTCTTCGTGCCCTCTTTGGTGGCAGGTATTTCTCGGGAGAGAAGTTTTTTATCTCAGCGGCAATTCTAACGGAAAATTTGCTTGTATCAAATCTCGTGATCTGTGAAACTCCATTTTTACCATCCAGAAGGGATATCCAGAACTCTTCCCTCGAGGAACCTATGGGTGTTAAAGCCCCCATACCTGTTATTACCACTCTTCTCATAATCCTCCTCACTTTGGAAGTAGAGGGTAGTCTCCCAGCAGTTGCTTCGTTACTTTTTTTTCATTTTGTTTTCTACATATTCTATTGCCTTTCCAACCGTTGTAAGTTTTTCTGCCTCTTCGTTGGGTATCTCCAGGTCAAACTTCTCTTCCAGTGCCATGATCAATTCAACCGTATCGAGAGAATCGGCCCCGAGGTCATCCGTAAAACTCGCCTCGTCCGTTATCTGTTTTTCATCTACACCCAGTTTCTCCATTATTATTCCCCTTATATCGTCTTTTACTGCCATATCTCCTCCTTTTAGCTTCTGACAAAAACAGATCTACGAAAGGCATTTATCCCGTCTCATAATGCAGGGATTATACCACATTTTTTTAAGAATGTCAAGTTTTTTGTTATCGCATCATTACGAGTTTTCCCCGTCTGTCAAAGTCTTCTCCCCTACATCTGTAGAAATATATACCGGCTGGCAAGAGAACACCATTTCTGTCCCTTCCGTCCCAGACTATTTCGTGATTCGTAAATCGTAAATCGTAAATCGTAAATTGCTTAATGAGGCGGCCGGAGAGGTCGTAGATAGTCAAGGCTATCTGGCTATCTGGCAATTGGGCTATCGAGCTATTGGACATTGTAGCCTGATAGCCCGATAGTGTGATAGTCGTAGTTGTGCTGAATGGGTTTGGATAAGCAGTTATAACGGGTGATAGATGTTCGGTGGGCATCTCTTCTGTCCCGGTCGGCTCTGTGAAGAGTCGAATTGCCCATTCATTTACCCTTCCGGTGTCTCCCCCAGCTCTGTCTATTAAGGTGAGTACCCAGTTGCCATTGCTCATTTCACCGAAGAAATCGCTTAGAGAGCCGGGACTATCGGCAGGATGGTCTACATCAAACCAGTATGGGAATGTTCTCCCCGAGCCGTTGTGCAGCGTTACTTCCGTATTTTGGGGTGATGTGAGACTTATAATGAGGTCCCTTGTATAAGTATGGGTGATGTCGAGATATACATTTATATCGCCCACGGTGAATGAGTCGTAGACCACGAGGGTATCGGTTATCGTATTCGTATCGGGAATGCTGAATGTATCTCCTCTCACATAGTAGTGAGCCTCGTATTGCAGGAGGTTTACATCGAGAACGGTCTCTTCTCCTATTTCTAGGTTATGTATTGTGAGGGCTTTATAACCGTTCGCGGTGAATCTCACATCATATGTTCCCTGGTACGGACTCACAGAATAAGAACCGAAAGAATCTGTGTATACAGGTGATAGCGGAGAACCGATGACAGAGACCCCCGCCCCGCAAATGGGGTTACCCGTAATGGAATCTCTCACGATACCCGACAGGAGACCAAATGGTTTATAAAGTCGCACATCGAGGGTCGTGAGGCTGTCAAATCTAACATAGGTATTGTCGAATGTTCTCGTTACATATCCGGGGGACGAAAACTGCATTGTATAAAATCCGTCACGAAGTAGTTTATAATAGTCACCGACATTAGGGTCTGTGAAAACGGGCTTGCCGTACTCAAGAGCACTCACCTCCACAGAGAGGGGTTCGTTTGTGAGTGAATCCGTTACCACACCTGCAATACCCACGTGTGTTTTTTCGATCAGATATATCATCGCATCCCTGTTCTCGTTCCA
>DFBT01000016.1:32581-52645 GCA_002366725.1 Caldifarciminota bacterium UBA3073 | reverse complement strand
TAGTTTATCCCTCCTTTAATTTTCCTGTAAATGATATATGCGAGTTCAAGTTCGGATATCCCTCAATTAAGCACTTTATCAATTTTACCATAAATTCTATAAAAAGTCAAGAAGAAATTAACCACAAAAGCACGAAGTCCATAAGGTATTAGTTATCGGCCATCGCTGACTGATAATCCTCAATCTGTAATCTAAAATCTTGCTGTTCTTGGTGTCTTGCTATTCTGTATCTGCAAAATCTATCTGCAATTGCATTATTCGATAATTGCACAATTGTGCAATTATCGAATGTCCGTATTCTATTTACCCTCATCACTTTGTGACGCCTTTGTATCTTTAATCTTTATCAACACCCTTGCATATTTATTTTGTGCGAATGATAATCATATCCCCTCAACAGAATTGCTTCGTCCCAATCAAGAAGACTATAGGTATAAAGACTTTCTCTATATTTCTCATCTTCATGGAGTCTCTGAATAACATCAAGAATGGATTTTACTGCAGTGGTAAAACTGATGCTGGCACCGATTGCAAGACAACTGACATTCATAGGGATATGCCCAAAAAACTTTTGCTCCTTTAGCACCTCATCAATTTCTTTCACTGTATTGAGGTCACTCTTGTGTTTATCGAAGATTTCAGCAGTCTTTCCATTCTCGGCAAGTGCCATCTCTTCTTCTGATATATAACCATAGAGGTATAATAAGATGATGGATGCCAGCTTGAAGTTTGTATAGAAGTATCTCGTTTTCAAACTGGAACAAAAGGCACGATATGTCTGTTCTATTATCTCTTCAGGTTTCACCCAGAATGCACACCACTTTTCAAATGCAACACGAGCCTTCTTTATCTTTGATAATGGTATCTCTTCCAGTAATTGATCAATCTCCTTTTTAAATGGATAGTCAACGGTTACTTTTCTGGGTAACCCCAGAGACTCTTCTTTATTCCGCCTTTCTTCCGGGCTAAACATAGCAGTATTTCCTTTATGTCAAATCTGATCTCCAGACAAGTTCCATACTTTTTGAGTCTGGATTGAAGGAATATACTTCAACTTCAACGGGTTTTGTCTTCTCCGGCGATATAAAATCCTCAGATTTTGGGATTTTCAGCAGAACTCCAGTCACAATTTTCTTTAACCTGCTGTCCTTGTTTCTATATCCTTTTCTCTTAATTCAATGGCGATGGTATTTTGATAGACTGCCTCGGGAAACCCACTACCAATGTCATTATTAATATCTTGAGCCATTTCGTGAATAAACTCCCCAAGCTTCTTATAAAAATCCTTGGCCATTGTAGCAACCTTTCTGTTTAATATAATAGGGCTTCCCAAAAGTCATTTTAATCCGAGGTCAGCAAGCAAAGCTGATGCCAACCCAAGCAAAGCATTGTCATTTCTGCAAAAGCTCACGGAGTCCGTAGGGACAAGCTTTTGCCTGCCTACCGCAGGCAGGCACTCCATTAGCTCACGATAGAAATTGGAGTGCCCCGCCGTGGCGGGGCTAACAATCGATTGCAGTATTGTGCCATTATGAAAATGTAATTTAACCCTTGAGGGCTGGTAGGTTGTAGGCTTTTGCCTTAAATCGCTTACTAATTCTAAATTTGAGTAGATCAACATATTACAAAATTAGAGAAGAAGGATTTTCCCAGGGCACTTCTTCCTAAACCACCAAAAATGCCCTTAAAATATGCCATAAAAAGCCCAAAATACGGGATTTTTGACAAAAGGCAACAATACAAGGCCTTACAATATAAGGACTTACAGTGGTTTAGGAAATCGTTATTTTTGGCTTTTGTAAGTATTTGCTATATAAGGACTTAGAGTTTTGGGAAGCCCTATGTTTAATATAAAGCTGCTTAGATTCCGCAGATGTCTATCTATTAACAGAAATCCTGAATTAACTCAAAATCTGGCATTAGCCGTTCTCCTTCTCTAAATACTTATCCAAGGTATTCCCTTTTCTATATGCATTCCACAGAACATCGATGCTTACAGGACTATTCAAATGAAAATTTTTAAACTTCTCCTCCTCGTAAAGTCTATTTGCATAATATTCATAAACGTCTCTAAGAAACCGCTTGATATATCTCTCGCTAAACCCATACAATGGAAATCCTTCACACTCTTCTAACCATTTCTTCAACTTATCGTTACCTTTAGCATAAAACCCTATCTGCTCGATAAACAAGCCGAAGGTTTTCTCTCCCATTCCATCTATTTGGCTTTCGATTTCTCCGTCATCTTTTCTCTTGACCAGTTCCTTCTCCGATAAGGCAGACCAAAAACTCTCAAATGAACGCAATTCTTCCTCCTTTATACTTTTTATGAATTCCTTAAATTTGTTCACTCCTTTAAGACAGTCTTTGTATTTCTTGTTTTTCTTGGATGGATCTTTAAACTCCTCGAACCAATTTTTAAGCTTCTGCACAAATTGCTCTATGAGTTTATCCTCTATCGTTCTGGCTTCTTTTATGCCCTTGAGCCATTTGGGAATTCTACCCCATAATTTGTTTTCTTTCTTTTTATCCTTTGTTCCATAATCTGGGTCAGATAGTTTAATTGTTTCTCTTGGAGATCCTAAAAATCCGGGTGTGCCACGTTGATTAAAGATTGAAATGGTAAAAAGTAGAAGGAAGTCCAATTTTATATTTTTACCTTGGGTGGTAAAATGTTCGATCCCCTTAAAAAACAGTGCTTGGTACTCATCAACAACATCTTTTTTATTTTGACAGATATTGCTCAAATATTCAAAAACTTTGTCATTACCCATTTCTTCTCCTTTGGTTTTAACCATTTAGTGTAAATCCGACCATTGTTTAATTCTATACTTCTACTTCTACCAATAATACCCAAGAATCTCTAATAGAGTCTCGTTGCTCTTAACCTTTTTAACCTTTTTGAAGTCTTCGCGGATGTATTCTGGGTTTAGTGTTTGGTGTAGTATTTGGTGTCAGTAGTATTTGGTGTCAGTTCTGCCTAACACCTGTAGATACAAGGGGTTATGGCGAGACTTTCTTTGCAACTCTATAGTCCATAAGGAGTTATTTAGAACTGATACCCTGATACCACTTTCCTTCTTTTAGCTTCTCCTCCAAAGAAAGTTGCTTTTCTCTTCAAACTGTTTCTTCCACATCTAATTCCCTTCCACAATATCGACATACTTTAGCCTCTCTTCTTATAAGCTCCGCACAATAAGGACATTTTTTAAATAGCATTAGCGTTGTCCTATACCGACGTACTTGAGCATATCCCCAAAATCCTACAATTATCATGGGAACACTTATTACAATGAGCAGAATACCCATAGCCTGATAGCGCCCTGCTGACAACCGTGTATCCCGAACTTCAGGACTGCCTAAAGGCCCTCCTATTGCTATGTACAATTGGAACTTCTCCCACTTGGCAGAACTTTCTTGAAAAGAAACAAAACCGGAAAACAGGAATACTATTCCCAAAATTGCTAATATAATCATGGCTTGTGAAGGACATTTTCTTGATAGCGTTACCCTATATCGCCAAGCTCGAGCATATCCCCAAAATCCTACAATTATCATGGGAATAGCTACCAAAATAAACAGAACTCCTGCCCTCTGCTGGGACATTGATAGCTTCGTATGCAATCCTAGCCCCACTATATCCCGATTATATCCGCTTACAGCTAAATCATCAAGACCCAAAAATAGGGCTATTATTCCCAGGATTGCTAATATAATCATGGCACGACTCCTAAAACGACCCCTTTTTTCTTCAGGGTATCTTGTTTTGACTTTATTGAGAACATAATCAACGTCATATCTATCTTTTTTATGAAAAAACATACATATCTCCTTTGAATAAATCAAATTATTTCATCTATCACTAGACTCAAGAGAGTTGCTGACTGAACAGTGTGAGCTTTGCTCGGTATGCCTATGATAATCTGCTTTCCCAAAGCAATAGAGGGGCAGATTTAACTATTTGCTTTTGCCCGAGTGGGAACTACGACATCGATCTCAAATCCTTCTTCCAGTTTCTCACAAATTTCTCTCACTTTCTCTTTCGGCACATTTCTCATAAGCGTCAGAGGGAGAGATTTTATTACCCCTTTAGCTTCTTCCTCAGAAAAACCACGCTCTTTCAGAATCTTAACACCTACGTTGGAAAATACAGAACAACTTAGTAATTTTATGTCGACAAATTCTGATTCTTTTAGTTTCTTCTTCCAAAGTTCGTTTAGTTTCTTCTTCCACGGAGAAAGTTCGTATTGAGATTCCTCTGCTAAAGATTCTTTATCTTTGGACTGGCTTTGCACTTCTACAATTTTAGTGGGATAAAGAATTCCCAATAAGATACCAACAATCGGAGAGAAGAAAAAACTGCACCAAAACCCCGCCCCGTAATTTAATCCTTTACTTCTCCATGCATCAGCTACTATAAAGCAAAGAATAAACCACAATATGCCTATTACGAATACTAATGCTTCCATCTCACCCTCCTTTTTTTACCTTATAAATTGATCCTCCTTTTATCCGTGCTATTGAGCTATACCTGAACTCTACATAAGGTTATCGAAAAGGGATGTAAAAGTTGCGAATGGAGTAATTCTCCGTTGCCAAATTGCGTTTAATATGTATTATCTGCTGTTGGGATGCCTGTAGCATTTTTACATCATCTCAAGATTATAAATTTTAACCGAGGCGACACCTTCTTCAATATTTAGTTCAAATGTAACTTTCGGTTTGATAGGGTTATCTGCATATCGCCATTTTTTAATATCCTTATCACCTTGATTCCAATAAACTCCTGATGACCAATTTTTAGGATCACGATCAAAAAAGACTACTGCACCAAATACAGGACAAGCCCAATGTTTTGACGCGCCAGCAAAACCATCCCTAGCAAAATAGAAAACTCCTGAGGGTCCTTTTCCGGGCTTATAAAAACTATGAACAAGGTCCAAGATAATATCTATTCCAAAATTAGATATTCCCTTTTTTCTTATCCCAAAACTGTCGTAGCAAGCACAAAGAAAATGTTTCCTCCCGTTTAACTCAAAAACACGAGATTTACCATCCTCTTTGGATAAATGATCTTTTGCAAGTTCAACATGCCCCTTTTCTTGAGGTGCTTGCTGGAACTTCCGCCCAATGGCTTCAATACCCTTTTTACTGACTGCAATTCCAATCTGATCCCTTGGATACTGATCAATCCTGCCATCTATTCCTATGCAAACAACAATATTTCTCTCATTAATATTCAGGATATTCTTTACATTCTCCTCTACCCATTTATAAAGGCTTCTCGTTTCTTCTTTACCAGCACTAAACCACCCACCTGGAAATAAAATCACACCATTGCCAACTGTTTTCTTTGCAACTAAGTCCACGATTTGAGATAAAATATTAAGCCGTTCCTCATTGGAATATCTTCCATTCGATTGGAGAATGACTGTTGCAACCCAACTGCTCAATTTTCGTTGTCTGTTTTCGATAATCTCTCTGAATTTTACTATATCCCTTGGATTTTTTGGATCTAAACTACACCATTGTGTCTCCTTAGAATAAAGTCTTATTGTAGGCTCTAAACCTTTGAATTCTGGCAGAAAGTCTCTCAAAGTATCATACCAAGCGCGTTGCTCATCTCTATAGAGCGGAACATTATCTTTTGCATCAGTCTCCTTGCATATCTTTATCCATTTTTCTTTATCAAATCCTAGTTGAAAATTATCTGGATAATGCCTCAGTGCTATCCTTCTTAGCTCTGTGAAATGCTGGGATTCATCAAATTCTACGATAAAACCCGGTTCAGGGACAAAGTAATCAACATTATCTAACTTTTTGGAACGGACAAAGTCTTTATAGCCTCTGTGATTTTGGAGAGTCTCATAAATCTTTTTTAATTTGTCATAATAAGGAGTGCCTATAAAATCTTCTGGATGTGTCTCTACTTCAAATTTATAATTCTGTTCAACTTTGCCATAAATTTTCTCCAAAAGTTTCCTGATGGTTTCCTTGCATTTTGGACATCTTTCATCATGATGAATCCTTGATAAGTTCATCTCCTTATGTTTCTTGGGAGATTTGGGGATGGTTTTCTTTAGTGTTGAAACCTCTACGATAATATTGAAGCCTAAAGCTCTAAGAAAATCATTTGTTTCCTTACCTCCGCCGAATTCTGAGGGGAGCAACTCCCTGGTGTTGGCATACTTATTAGCCAATGAAATGATATATTTCGGAGGATAATGTTCGCAATTATATTCCAAGAGAAACTTCTTTGAACTTCTACCTTTGGGAACCCCAACTCTTTTAGCTTCCTCTGTTGCCTTGATGATATGCTCTCTTTTTATGTTTTTGGGAATCATCCTTCCCCCTTCTCTAATTTCTATAACATGTTATAGTCGGACTCAAGTTCGCCTACCTATCACAGGCAGGGATGTCTTACCAATCCAGCGGTATGTATAAATAAATTCTTGATATACATTCTATCAATCCCTGCCTTCGTCCTTTATATATTATACAACCAATTCCACCAAAAGTCAACAACTTTTTTGGAAAAGTTCTCAAAGAGCGTTTTATACTAAGGTTTTTTCTTATCCTGATGTTTTCCCTCCATCAGTTCCTTTACCACCCATTCTGGCGTTTTGGAGCGCACGCTGATAGAGATCGTACTACTGGCACTTTTCTTCTTTTCCACTGAGAGCCTATACTCCACTCCCCTGAGGGTGTCTCTCATAGATTCATATGCCTCTATTAACNNCTTCAACCTCCCATATCTTTCTATTAAGTAGCGACTTCACCTCGCTAACTACCTCATCCGGGGTTTCAATCTCTTTTACAAACCCATCATAATCCCGATGCTCTTCATATCCCATATTCTCCTTTATAATGTCTACAAAATCCATTTTCCATAAGCTAACGGTATAGTCGGACTTGATGGTTGTCCCAAGCTCTGAAAAAATCTCCACCTTCCTGTACCACACATATACTCCCGCCTCATTTTCGGGGTTATCTGGACATTTGAATCGAACAAGTGGCCCATTATCGTAGTAGTCCTCTACTACCCACACTCCAACACCCTTCCTTTCGGCAATCTCCAGCACTTCATCTATCCACCTTTTCCGTTCATCCTTGCTGGCATTGACCTTTCTCTCTTTTTCTTTTTCCATAATCCCTCCTCTTATTTATACAATTACGACTTCTAAAATACCTTATTATATAACAAATAAGAGACACCATTCTTTTCGCATTTTCTCCACTGCATAATTTTTATAACAGGGATCTAAAGAGACTGCAAGAGAAATATCTTATATTTTCTTTGTCTTTTTATTCTAATCTCTTAGATTCTCTTACAATCCCTGTTTATTTTATTCTTTTTATTCATCCCTGTAATCTGCGTCCAATATATTTTCTTTTGCCAGAAAGCCAATTCTATCTCTCCCTTTTCTCCTCAATTTTGAATATTCCTCTTCTGCTGCCACGAGCAGGTGTTCCATCCTAACAACAGGAGAACCAGATGATGAAACGGCTGCTTTTATGAGCGTCTTTAGCACCGCATTCTTGATGTCCCCGCCACTTAATGCAAACCGCTCTGCAATCAGGGGAAAGTCAACATCCTTATCAATCTTTAGGCCCGGGGGCATTAAAATGCGCCATATCTTCTCCCTTTCTGTTGCTTCGGGAAAATCAAACTTTATCTTGAAGGTAATTCTCCTGGCGAGAGCATTGTCAAAAGCCACATCTCTATTTGTTGTAAGAATCAGAATTCCATCGAATTCCTCTATCCTTTGTAAGAGAAGTAACACCTCTCTATTGTAAGCAACATCAACGGATGTCTGTACTGATGTTCTATTGGAGAACACGGCATCTGCCTCGTCAAACAAACCAACTGCCTTATCTCTCCCTATAGCCTCGAAAACGGCTTCTATGTTCTTTTCGGTCTCTCCGACAAACTTATTTTGCAATTGTGCATAGTTCACCATATACAGTTTTTTCTTGAGTTCTTTGGCTATCGCCTCTGCGGCGAGTGTCTTTCCCGTTCCCGGGGGACCCGTGAAGAGAAGTATAAAACCGGTGCCCTTTTCAATCGTTTCCTTCATCCCACAGGTTTTCAATAAACGAGGACGCTTCTTCAGGTAAGTTATTAGCTCTTCCAATTGCTTCCGTTTTTCTTCAGATAGAATAACCTGTTCTATACACACCCTCGGATTTCGCACAATAAAAATATTTCCGGGAACTCTTGCCTCTTGCTTTTTTAGCCCCTTTACATTTTTACCCTCTATAAGGGCATGCGTTATCCTGGGATGAATAGTTATACGAGCATCCAGAACCGAATCTCGCTCTCTGCATATAGAAAGAAGCTTCTGTTTTATCAACCTCGCCGATGGCAGAAGCAGTTTTGCCTTCTTTATAATAATTCCGGGGTGCGAATATAATGCAGCAAGAATATTTTTAACCTCTTTCATGGGGTATCCCACCGGGGAAATTTCACTTATCAGGGTATACATAAATATCATCTGTTCGTCCTTATTCAACTTGTATTTTCTGAAGAGTTCCAGGAGAAAAAAGCTGACATTGTTTGAGAGCGTTTTCTCCATTCTCTTTGTTACTTTCTCCAGGTGTTTTTTGGGATTTTTCTTATTGCCTTTATCCTTTCGCCCCACCGCTGAGGAATCAACAGCCTTGAAGAATTCCCACCAGTCACTCAGCAGTTCATTTTGAGATTGATAGATTTGCATTAAAGCCTCCCCCGTTAAATGTTAAAAAAAACAAAAAACCTAATCCAAATTTTTAATCATTCTTGTAAAATATTTATTTCTCCCTCTATATAATAATTAAAAGTTACAAGGGGTTTTTTGAAAAAAAATAAAAAACCTTGTTTTTTTAGGGGGTATAAGGCAGTATTCAATAAGGGAGGTATTTTTTGGGGAGTTTCTTAACAGGGAGTTTGATGAGACTTGTCCATATCCATACGGATCTTGTGGATGGCTCCTTCAGATATGAGAGACTAAAAAAGAATTGGTTTTATATCAGGGATGGTTTCTTGGAGGGTTTAAAGAACAACACCCCAAGAGGGGTGGATGATATTTGTGTGAAAAGAATTCTTAAAGAATCAGTGGTGTAGACCCGCACAATTCTTCTTCAATTTATTGTAGTAACTCTTTGCTTCATTTATAGATAGAGTGTCATCATCCTCTACTTCCTCCATATACTTACCTAATCCGTAACTCTCAAGGGTTTCCTCTATCTTTTCAAATGTTTCTATATCTATCAAAACCGCTTTCTTCTTATTATCATCGGTTACCACATATTCTTTTTTAATCTTAAGCATTTCCCCTACCTCCTTTCATTTTTATGTCAGCCATAAAAATATCTGTAAACCTCTTAATGTGAGGCATTAATGTATATCATTGATGTATTATAACATGAAATCCCCTATAAGTCAACAAGTTTTTTATCTCCATGTGTTAACAATTGTTCTTGCAATAGCAAGCTATTGCACTCCAATGCTTATTTGGGTCAGGAGCATTGTAATGGAATTGGTAACAGCTCTCAACAAGTCATTATAAAACAAAGACTTACACACAACCTTCAATAAAAGGCTTACGCCTTAAATCCAAGTCAATGAAAAATGGGGTCAGGTCTTTAATTTTAAACTTTCAAGGCTCGATAAGTAATTTTCCCCGGCAATAGGAGGAGGCAAATATGTCTCCATTTAAAATTAAAGACTTGACCCCAATCACACGGATATTTTTTGCTTGACTTTCCAATCTTTTTGTTTTATAACAACCTTGTATTTATTTCCGTAAATTGATAATATTATCAATATAGAGAAATGAATTTTGGAGAATTTTAAAAAATCTACAACCAAGCACCCTTGATAGATTCAAGCACATTTGCTTTATACTCAGGCATTCAATATACGGGGACAGGTCCTTGATTTTAGATTTTGAGGGCTCGGTAAGATTCGCATCGGCAAGCCGATGCACTCCATCTGTAGGAAAAAGGGGGTCAGGTCTTTAATTTTAAATTTTGAGGGCTCGATAACCAATTTTCCCTTGCAATAATAGGACGCAGGTATGTAAATCTTAGTTACAAGGTTTTTTTCTCGTATAATACTATCGCAGCAAAATCATGTTCCTGCTTGCGGTATAACCGGGAGTCTTCAGCCGATAGAAGTAAAAACCATTGCCCATCCCGCGAGCATCCCATCTAACCGATTTATAGCCCGCCGACTGCATGCCATCTATCAGGGTAGCCACCTTCTGGCCGAGGATGTTGTAGACAGACAGGTTAACAAAAGTTTTTTGTGGAAGGTAAAAATTTATCCTGGTCAGTGTACTAAAGGGATTGGGATAATTCTGCAAGAGCCGACAAGTCCTGGGAAGCAAACTTAAGGAATCAGATTCGGCAACTCCCATCTCGGAAATGTTATAGACTATAACATCGTCAATATACCAACCCTCGTAGGTTACATAACTATCAGACCCGAAGTGAAGTCTAAACTGAGCGGGCCCATTATATCCCTCTATTTTGAACTGTGCCAGAGACCAATCAAAAAACCCGGAGAAACAGGGGGTGTTCCAAACAAAGGGGCTCGCCGGGTTGTACTCTATCCTATACGGATAACCGCCGATGGGTGTAATCTGACTCCAGTGGTTTCCACCATCGGTGGACATCTCCACTATCCCCCCATCCCAGGCAACAGTATCATTTTCAATCTCTACATCTATCCAATGCCAGAAGGCAAGGAAGGAAAGTGAATCAAGGTTCACCTCGGGGCTGATGAGAACGGCATCCACTTTATTAGAATAGCCACCCGAAGCCTCATTCCCACACCACCAACTCTGGCCCCCGTCCGGGGTGTGATTACGGTTGGAGGTGAGATGCCACTCGTCCCGGTAACCGGGTCTAATGTTGGTGTGGCTCCAGCCGTCAGTCCCTTCCTCCATATCATCTGAAAAAGCCACCCATCCCACCATCGGTCCCCCCAACTCCCCATCTTCTGGATATCTTATGGTATCTCCCTGGGAGGAGAAGAGAAAATGATAGTCGTGAATGCCACATCCTAGGGTCGTATCAAAGCAAAAAAGGGAACCATCTGTATAATTATAGTCTAATGTCGAGAGCTGATGGGGGAGGCTATCTAAATAGATGAGATTCTGATCCGGTAAATGGTTATCCGGACTGTGATACAGGGCAAAGAAGGTAAAAAGTGTGGAGTTTGTTCCCACTTCCCGGTCCACTCCACCATCCTCAATGGCAAAGGGACCAGACCACCCTCCTACTCCCACCATGTGACCGGACAATGAACCATTTATCGCCTGAAGGTAGTAAAGATGCTCCCCATTGGGGACATCTTCATCTGTATAGTTCCCTACCCCCGCACCAACGCTACATATCAGGTCTCCCGCCTCCTTTCCGTCCCTGTAGATTCTGAGTTCGTCTATAGTAATCGGAAATTCATATACATCTACACAGGGGTCGCTCCAGTCCAATTGCACACTGTGGTCCAGAGAAAGCGTGGTTACATCAAAGGGTGGTGACGGTGTTCCCAAATCCTCCATCTGACACCAGATAGCCCCTTCCTCTATGCCACACTCGTTCTGTCCCATCTTGATCCTGAACCAACCGCCAGAATCCGAACCTCCCGCTTCTCCCCAATCCGTCCCCCAGCTATTCTTGCAAATCCAGCAGGTGTCCATATCACTCCAGCCCACAATTGAGATGGCGTGACCGCCGAGAGGATTTCCGAAAACATGTTCATAGACCCCACCCGTATAGTAATTGTGAAAGTCCACATAAACTAACATGGTGGCAGCTAATGGCCCATCCTGCAGGTAGCTTTTAATAACATCAACCGATTCAGAAATCAAGCCCCAGTCTTTGACTGTCTTTGTTCTGTACTCCCAATCCGTGCACTTTTCTGAACAGGGAATCGTATCGACCGCCTCGTAGGGGAAACAGTTCTCATCTGTAACGCCATTAAGCTGGAGGAAGTCAAACAGCGGTTCCATCCACCAACCATTACAGGAACCACCGCTACAGGAGAGAAGATACTGCTCGGAAAGGTCGACATCGGTATCAGGCACATCACACAAAATCTTTATCCCCGCCTCCAAGGTAGCCAATCCCCCAAATGCCCAACAACTGCCACAGCCACCCTGGTTTCTAATTGGGGTTGTGTAATTGTGGCCATTATGGTCCCGCCAGTCGAGAGAGTCGCGTAACATCTGCGGAGTTACTCCATCTTTCATCCCAATCCTCGGACCCCGGGGAAATCTCAGGACGCCGCACTGCCTCCGGGCATCATCCAAGGACATATTCGAGAGGGAGGTAATGCCGGGTGTCCAGTGCGCTCCTTTCTCATTTATCGCCCTTCTCACTGCCTCCAATCTCTCATCTTGTCCACCAATAAGAGAATAGGAAAAAGTGGTAAAAATGAAACCCAACAGTAGAAATATCATCCACCTTTTCATCCCGCCTCCTTTGTCTCCTATAAAAAATAGAGTTAGGACCCAATAAAGTATTCCAACCCAAGTTTAAATATATTTTCAATTCTCTCCCGAAATCTTTTTATATTTTACTACTAATTTCACAAAATGTCAAGAAAAAAGTCAACATCCTACCTTTCTGTACCGAATTTTCCTTGACAAAATTGCTTTTATATGTTATACTAATATAACGACTGCCGGTATTTTCTCATAATTTCTTTGCCAATTCAAACAATACCTCGATAGTGTGAGGTTATATATAATATCCCGCCGTCTGCGGGACCGGGGTTATAGAACAAGGGGGTGCGCAATGAAGAAGATATTCTCTTTTGTACTTTTAGGTACTTTCTGGTTAAGCGCCTCTCCGACTTATGCAGCAGAGTTTTATCCCAAGTTGGTAATCAATGAAGATATTGCCTATAAAATTAAACTACCAAGATATATACCTCCCCCAAAAACTGACGATGAAATTTCCATGAGGATCAGAGGCATAGGAAGATATCTTGCCGGCATCGTCTCCGATACGATTACCGATATGCTCTGGAATCCGGCAAGACTACCCTCAAAGAGTTTCATCTCTTTGCGAGTTCCAAACAGAATAATCACATCACTTCCGGGTCCTCTGAAAACCAGATGGGGAATATTGTTAGAAGGAAGTTACCACAAATCAGAAAACGAGCACAGAGATACCGAGCCTTCCTACCACTATCCTTACTGGGATTATCATTATACAGATTATCTATCGAGTGGTAGCCGTTACCATTCAAACAAGACATACAAGGGAGCATTACTTGGTTCAAAGCAGGTTACGCCCAACACCTGTATTGGGTTAAGATTGGATTATCATTTAAACCCTCATAAAAGCAGTGGAGAGAGAATATACAGATATACTCGCGAAAGTAAATACGATGGTCACGAACGATTAAATATTAGAGACTATATAGATGAACACAACAGTGCGGACACCACATCTTCTTACTCTTTCTGTATCGGCACACTCTCTTCAATCTGGAAATCAGACTTAGAAATTGTCTTGGGATACAAACAACAAAAAGAGACGGGCAAATTTCTTAACAGTGGAACACATACCAATCACGAAGAGTACACGAGCACACACGATAGCACAACTCACATAGATATCCACAACGATGAATCCGAGGGTCTGGCAAACGAATATGACTTTCTCAATCCCAAAATATGGAGTCTGGGACTGAGACTATCCAGGGATATAACACCCACTTCAACATTCCGAACGATAGCCGTTCTTTATTCGGGATGTGGAGATGCACAGAGAGAGGAGAAAAACCTGGATTACGATTATCACGATTATCATTACAGTCACTCTGACCCCGAAACCTCCTATGTCTACGGTGATACAACTGAATTATATCAAGAGGATGAAACTATACTTGACGGTGATGCGAGCATTCTCGGTGGTTTTCTCGCTTTGGGACAGGAATTCAGCGTTTCTCCCCAACTTTCAGCCGGGGTTGGAATAAGAATTTCCTATGAAAGAAGTGAGGTTAAACTTGAGGGAACTCGGGATGAGGTTTATGATACCTTGACCTCGCATTCTATGTTAAAGGAGAAAGACATTGTAAGAAGAACCTATATCTATCTTCCTGTGGGCATAGAATACAAACCCATCCCAGAAATTGCCCTAAGATTTGGGGTCGACATCTACGGTTTTTATCATTTTTCGGAGAAGAACGCCAACGGATGGTATAATAGGTCGGAGTATACAGATGGTCCCAATTATGATCTCAGTTTCGGAGCCGGGTATAAATGGAGACGATTCAAGTTCGATATCTACACAATGGATATTGCAGCAGTCAGGTCGTGGGATATTGAGATGGGCTACAGTTTTTGATAGAAACTGTAAAACGATTCCTCAAGAGCTCAGTAAAAATCTTGAATTCTTATAGAAATCTGTGTCTCTTTATTGTATATACAGCAATTATTTCCTCATCACCAGCGTCTCCGCTATCATGTCGTGGAGACCCTGTTTCCTATCTGTAAATGCTATCATAATAAAACCGATACAGAGGATGAGCCCCGAAATAATCTTTGAAAAATATCTGCCCGTAGCCCTACCGAAGGAAATCCTCTGTCCATCATAATCTGTAACAACTAAGCCCATTACCTTCTTCCCGATGGTGGCTTGCCATTCGCCGCTCTGGAACAGCGCAAAATAGAGCCACACGATGGCAACCGAGACAATTGAATAGGGAAAAGCCATAATGAAGGGCAAGATTCTATAGCGATGCAGTACACCGGGAAAGAAGACGGGAAGAAAAATGAGTTGTGCCCCGGAGAGAATTATCCCGTCAACGAGATAAGCGGCAAAGCGATACCAGAATCCGGCGTACTTTACAGCCTCCACGGTGGGTTCGGTGAACTCCCGCTGAGTGAAAGAGGCACCACACTGAGAGCAGTACCTGGCATCATCTGGATTGGACATGCCGCATTTTGGACACTTCATAAACCCTCCTTTTTGATTCTCGCCATTCTCCTTGGTTGAGATTGTTTGCTTAAGCTTAAAGGTAACTCAATCTTTTGAAATCTGTTTAGGGTCGATATATACAAACTCACCAGGCTTCAAGCCGCCCAACCGCAGGCTACCTATCCTTACCCTCTTCAGCGAAAGAACCTTGATGCCAAATGTCCTGAAGAGTCTCTTTACCTCCCTCTTCTTGCCCTCGGTCATAACAACCCTCGCCCTTTTACCGTCCGTAGAAACGGAGACCGCCTTTAAAATATCACCGTCTGATTCTATCCCCTTTATCATCTTCTCCTTCTCTTCCGCTTTCAGAGACCTCGTCAAGAGAACATCGTATTCCTTCTCAACGCTAAATCTTGGATGGGCGATATTGAACGCAAAATCTCCGTCGTTGGTGAGAATAAGGAGCCCCTCCGCATCTTTATCGAGCCTGCCAACGGGAAACACCTTCAACTCCCTCGGAAGGAAATCTTTCAGGGTGATTTCTGCGTGAGGATCGGAGAGCGTTGTCGTGCAGTCTCTGGGCTTATAAAATGCCATATATACATAATCCCGTCTTCTGACAATCTTTCCATCCACAGTAACCGCATCCAGCTCTGGATTAAGGGTGGTACCAATTTTCGCCATAATTCCATTTATCTTTACCCTCCCATCTCTTATAATTTTATCCGCCTTTCTTCTGGAAGCAACACCCGCTTCACTTAAAAATTTATTAAGCCTCATAAAAACTTACCACGGATAGACACAGATTAAAGTAAGCAGTAGGCAGTAAGCAGTAGGCAGTAAATCGTAGATTGTCAATTGGTAACCGGTAGTCCGTGTCTACAATCTACAATCTAAAATCTACAATCTTCAATCTTCAATCTGCAATTTCATCATCTTCCCACCTTGTACTGTTTTCCAGTATCTACATCAGTTAATATCAACTCCCCGTAGTTTACATCGGAATCGGCTTCAAAGTCCGCATGTAATCTGTTCATCCTCATTATCTTCCTCAATTTATTCCAATCCGAGGTCTTTAGGTGATCGATGATATAGTCCTTTGCCCTTATTTTCACGTGTCTTCTTCTCGGGAGAGTGAGAAGAACCTGTTCCAGCCTTGATGTAACATCCTGGATTGATGGGATGTGTCCGGTACCCTCACATACGGGACAATAATCAAACATAATCTCTGTCAGTGAGAGGCGAGAGCGTTTCCTGGTAAGTTGCACCAATCCCAATTTACTCATACCGTAAACCCTCGTTTTCGATTTATCCTTTCTTAATTCCTTTTTCAATGTATTTACCACCTTCCGCTTATTCGATGACTCCTGCATATCTATGAAATCTATAACAATGGCACCGCCTTTATCCCGCAGCCTCAGCTGTCTCGCAACCTCTTTTGCCGCTTCAAGATTCGTCGTTAGGCTCATCACCTCAGCATCCTTATGCCCCTTGAATGACCCGCTGTTTACATCGATAGCAACAAGCGCCTCTGTTTCCTCTATAATTATATACCCACCCGAGGGAAGTTTTATTTTCCTTTCGAAACTCCTCTTCAGCCATTTATTTACTTTATACATATCAAATAGCGGCGTTGGAGAATCATGCAATTTTATTCTGGCGAGATAGTTTGATGAAAATTTCTTCACATAGCTTGAAACCTGTTTGTATGTCCTCTTCGAATCCACGATGATGGAATCAACATCGGGGGCAAGATTATCCCTCACAAACGCAGTTATAAAGTCAGTCTCCTTGTAGAGAAGAGCGGGGGCGGTTCTCTTTCTCGCCACTCCCGCCAGTCTCCTCCACATTCTCGAAAGGATCTTCAGGTCTCTTTTCAATTCACTTGCATCTACTTTTTGTGCCACAGTTCTTGCTATCACTCCAAAGTCTGCAGGTTTTATCTCCTTCACTATTTTCTTTAACCTGTATCTCTCCCTTGTATTCACTATTCTTCTCGATACACCCGTATGACTTGTTCCCGCCATCAAGACGAGGTATCTACCCGGCAGCGAACAATACTGTGTGATCCTTGCCCCCTTGCTGCCCACTCCTTCCTTCGTGACCTGTACAAGTATCTCGCTCCCCTTTGAAAGTTTCCTCGCTTCCAGTAAATCCTCGGAGACATCCTCAGCCTCCAGTATATCCTCCCTTTCTCTTGAGAGCGGGAGAAATGCAGATCGCTCTATTCCTATATCCACAAATGCCGCATTGAGTTCGGGATTAATTGAGAGTATCTTGCCCTTGTAGATATTGCCAACCCTCTTTAGAAGGTCGGGACGTTCGATGTAAAACTCCACGAGAACATCATCCTCAATAACCGCTATTCTATATTCATCAAGCAGTGTGGATATGAGAATTTTTTTCTTCATAATACCCGTAAACTCAACGGTAAACAGTCATCAGTGATCGGTTATCGGTCATCAGTGATCGGCAAGCTGTTTATAGAAAAGTGAGTCTATTATACCACAAAATTCCATCTATGTCAATAAATTTTTATAACTCTTTAGCTATTTATTCAACGGGAACTTCGAGGAGGCTCTGGTCTTATCTCTTAGGTCTGCTTGCCGCGACGATACGTCGGGATGGTCTGCGGTGTTGTGTCTTCCCATCCCTTTTTGGATTTTCCCGGTAGTTTCATGGTAAAAATTATTGAGAATAGATACGCTCACTATTATATCACACCATTTCAATTATGTTCTCACTTCCCATCCACTTACAACCTGAAAAAGCGGAGGAGGAACACAAACAAAAATACACCGCTTACATCTCCAATACTCGTTATTAATGGGACAACGACATTGCTTGGATCGAGATGTATCCTCTTGGAAAAAGATGCAATGCAAAATGAGAGAACACTGCCACCAAAGCTGAGGGACACCATTGCTACAAACGTGAGGACGAGAATCACAGAAAAGACGGGTCTTCCTATGTGGAGGAGAAGCGCGGAAATATGGGTGATTAATGCCACGGGAAGGACGAGGATAAGGGATAGGAGTAGTGCTGCAAGGAGATTCTGCCACACGAACTTATTCCATAAAAGGGGTTTTGTATGACCAATATAAAGGCCAGATGTAAGCCTCATGCCCGATATGGAGCCGATACTGCCCACCTTTGAAATAAGCTGGGGCAAAAGAACGAGAAGGTATGGGGCAGCGCTGAAATCGGGCTCATGGTGGTGGAGAAAAAGTCCCGCAAATATACCCAGTAGACCGCATATTACAAGAACCGGACTGCTTTCAAGGAATATTCTGAAGAATCTATAACGAGCGGGGAAGATTTCTTTTACCGCAAAGAGCAAAACTATAAAAACGCTCAAATCGGGCATGGGCCACCTCCGAACGAGCATTGTTGCCAAATAAAGTGAAGCTATGGCAATGCCGTCCCCGATAACAGCAATGGCAGGAGATATTATATCGTCGGGGTCTATACCTTTTCTAAAAGAAAAAACGGCAAGGAAAAAGGTAAAAGGAATCATCACCAAACTGCAGAGCATCCCACTCATAAAACCTATGAGGGTAAGTCTTGTAATTCCCGCTGAGGGAAGGTGAAATATAATGCACAATAGGTGGGCAAGGATACCAAAAAAGGCAGAAAAAGAAAAACTTAGGGAGAGGGAACCCGCTAAATTATTCAAGAGGAGAGGGGTTAACTTAAAGGATGGCTTCATTACTCCGAGATGTAGAAGCGAACTGAGTCGTGAACCAAAGGATGCCCCTACATCCCCTCTGAGGTCCAGAATTGCGGGAACAAGGACAAAAACACCCGGCACCAGGAGCAACATCCCCTCCATCTTTCCCAGCACTGAACCGGCAAAGGCACCACCAAAAACGGAAAGAATTAGAAAGGGAGTTGCTTCTCTTAATACCTTATTTATTATCTTTTGCTGTTTTTTCCTTCTTCGTCTTCGCATATTCTGTCATTTTCCTTATTGCAACATCCTTTCCTTTTAAGAAAATTATATCTCCCGGCTTGAGGACGGTTTTGGCGCCGGGCTCAAAGATCCAGTCATCTCCCCTCCTTATCGCCCTTATCATAAACCCCGTCTCCTCAGGTATCTTTGCCTTTTCAAGGGATTTTCCCTCTATTCTGCAGCCCTTCTCAATAATCATTCTCTTCATTATTGTATCCCTTCTGTATACCGCCTTTACAACGGGGTGGACTCCCCTCGCTACGATTTCCACCATATCGTCTATTCCGTCAGATATTTCCTTCACCGCCACACCTATCTGTAATAGTGATGCCACCTGGGGGATTTCGTCCTTCGATAGTCCCTTCGCCGCATAAATGGCGCTGACGCGCATTTCATAGGTGAGCTCCCTTATCTCTCTCTTTATTTTATTCACCTCCCGGGTGAGCTCTATATCATCCTGGAGAATGGCTGAATAACCCAATTCGACCATCAGGTCTGAGAGGTCCCTCATCCTTATAAGTGTCTCTTTAAGGCTTCTTATTCTTTTCATAAATATCTCCCTGTACAATGAACTAAAAAGACCTCTGGCGATTTTAAAAGCCTATACATTTTCTCTAAAAGATTCCAGGCGTTTGTCTACATATTCGTAAAAATCCTCGTTCAGCACCCTTTCGTAAGAAATTCTGAAACGGGGATAAGGCAGTCCCATGATAAATCTGTAGTGTGACTCGAGCGCCGTGAGGTTTTTCTTCTTATCAATCTGAAGGAAGTACCTCTGAGAGCAATCCGGAATCTCCTTTTCCCTCCCTTCCGGAATTGCAATAAGCTTAATAAATGAGAACACATCTTCCTCTGTCATGCCCAGAGCTGGGAAGTTCTTCTCTATCGTGTGTGCAAGTCTATCGTCCTGTTCTATGAACTTCAGAGAATACTTGTCCAGCGTGTCAATTGCATCGGCGAGATATGCACCAAGACCAACGCTTGCACCGTAAAGAAGACCGCTCACGAGCACTGCCGCATCATCTGAGACACCGAGACCCCTTTTGTGTCTTATGTACTGAAATCTCACATTCGGATGGCGCAAAAAATCCACATTCGTTGAATCTCGTATGATTAAGCCCTTCTCTATGTATTCACCTATCTTGTCCTCGTGGTCACCATGTGCAAGAACCTCTCCATTGAGATTCATCTCCTCC
>DFBT01000016.1:19092-32501 GCA_002366725.1 Caldifarciminota bacterium UBA3073 | reverse complement strand
TGGAATTCACTTCCCACTGTGTGAACAAGGGACAGCGCATCAAAGGCTCGTTGTTCCTGTTTACAAGATGGATAAGGTTCTCTCCGTCCATTACACGCTCCGCATACTCGCATATTTCATCGATCAACATCTGCCTCTCGGAACGCACAATGAATATATCCCTCCCCAACGCTTCCACAATATCGTTAACCGTTGTATCCACAAACTTACGCCCTCTAAATGCACCGTCGCCGTTGTGAGAATGCCCTTCAATCGTCTGGATAAAGAGAAGGTCTTCCACAATAGGCTCTGTGGAAAGCTCTTCTCTCTTCTGCAAGTTTCTGAAATCTTTCCATATCAAACCCTTTGGCGCTATCCGCATAAGAACACCTCCTTAAATTTTTTCACAATGGGGTCAGATCTTTAATTTTAAATTTAGGCACCATTTCAACCTGTCCCTACAGGTTGAGGTCCTCTACTATCAATGTTCCTGCTACTTTTGCTACAACTGAGGCTACAGCAAAACCCCTGTTGAAATTTAAAATTAAAGATCTGACCCCAATAACTTTACTCGGTTACTTTATATATCCGGTCGTGGCGTCTGACTTTCTCTTTTACCTTTATGCCGATCGAATCGCCGACTTTTGCCTTTTCTACCTTCTCATGTTCTATTTCCATTGATTCCACAGTCTGGGTGAAATCAGTTGTGACACCTTTAATATGGATTGTATCACCGAGTTTTAAGGTTCCATTGGTGATACGAATAGCCACCACCTCTACATGCGCGAAATAGTCCTCAACTTTCCCAATCTCTTTTTCCATTTTACCCTCCTTTCAATTTTTGGGATAATTTTTGTGCCTCTTCTCTTATTTCTTTTGCCCAGTTTTCGTTTATACCATTTAATTCCCGCATTGCCAATTCACAATTAGTACTTGCCTTTTCTATTTCTTTCAACTCATTGTAAGACTCGCCGAGCATCAGATAACAGGACGCCCTCACTCTTGGATTAAATGGTCTTTTATTCTCTGAGAGTGACAGCGAATGGACACAGGATTTTATTGCCTTTCTATATTCTCCCTTGTTATAGTAGACCTCTGCCTCATCGCAGAGCAATGCAGTATTAGTTGGGCAAATTTGCCGTAGTTCTTTTATAATCCGTATGGCTTCAGAATCCATATTTTCAAGCAGGTATATTCTCAATAAAAAGAAAAGAGCTGGTTTTCTGGCATATTTCCCCTTTTGTGACGCTATTTTTAGCTCGTCTATGCCTTTGAGTTTTCTGCCCCTGAGCCATGGAATGAACGATAGATATTTGCCAAGGTAATAATCATATAATCCGAATCCCATATACACATCGAGGAATGTAGAATCTTCTTTAAAAGCAAGCTCGAGATTTTTTCTCGCTTTCATTCCGTCCAACAGACATCCAAACCAGTCTCCGCGTAAAGCCCTTCTGACAGCACGCTCTCCCCGAGTACTACCAACATAAAATAAATTATATGCATTTTTCTCCACTTTGAGTTTCTTCTCCGCCAGTTTTACTGCGATCTCCGCCACTGAGTCAAGTTGTGCCTTCGTTTCGGGACGGGGATCAAAAGAGTCCAATGTCTCAAGTAATGACGAAAGATAAAAGAAACCCTCGGGGTCCTCGGGGTAAATTGTTATAAGGGCATCAAACTCCCTCCGGGCAAATTCATAATTTTCGTGATAGATATAATCAATCCCTTGAAATATATGATAATCCTTTAATGGATCAGTTGCGAGAACAAGTAAAATAGTTAGAAGGTGTGTTAACATAATCTTGAACTATGTTGTAAGATCTTGAGCTTTACGAAGTCTATGCCGACAATTTGCTCCTTTCCATTAAGAACTTGACCGTCCTCCGTATTATGTACCTTCTGAAGATTATTGTAAAGTGGTCCGCCGGAATCCATATGATCGGAGGATTTCCATAGGACTCTTTAAATTCAAGGACTGCCTTTCTCGGAATTATCGGGTCAAATCTGCCATTTATAAAGAGCACATCCCTTTTGGATGCATAAGTGATGGGGTCTATCAAAAACCAGAAACACTTGGTTTTTGGGATTTCTTCCGTCCTTCTTTTTTCTTTAAGAAAATTTTCCTGATGTTCTGATAGCATCTTAAAGTGTTTGGCAGATACTCCAAAGGACTGGATAAATTTCCTGACGAATCGCGTTGCAAGACCCTCCCATACTATTCTCGATATATCCCCTCCTCCCACGATTGAGACACCAATTTCGTATCTCGAATCAAAACCCATAAGTGTATTGAAAATCAGTGCACCGAGACTTATACCAGCACCACCAAGCCTGAACCCCCTCTCTTCAAAATGGTCGGCGACAACCATAAGGTCTATAACTGCTTGCCTGTATGCATTGAATGTTCTAAATGGATCGAGGGTGAAGAAGAGACTCCCACTTCTCTTACCCGCTGGTGTTCTCTCCCTGTGGTATGGAAGAGAAAAAAGACAGGCATTTATGCCGGATTTTGCCAATCTTCTGCATATCTCTGACATAAATCCAGCCCTATTTGACATCCATCCATGAAGAGTAACAAACAAAAAATCTGTCTTTTTCTTGTGAGGAACAAAATGGAGAAGATGAGCGGTATTATTTTCCGGGCAATCTGTATGAAATGGGCTTTTGAAGGAGAGATGCGAGAGTGTGTAAAATCTGTATTTTTTTATGAATTCTTCTTTGAAAGATGTGGGTTTCTTCTCGTAAAAAAATGTCTCCTTCGGGTCTATATCGGGTATATTGGGAATGACCACCTCATTGAGGAGTCTTGAGACACCATAAGACCTGTACTTTCTCAAACCCTCTCTTAAAATCCCGGAGGAGAATTTCTCTGGCTTTATCTCTGGTGTAACCGTTCCTTTCATTGAACTGTCTGTGCGATGGGGTCAGGTCTTTAATTTTAAATTAACTTCCCACTGCCAACAACTTTCTTTTAGATTTTGAAAAAGACTTTTATTTTTTCATTCGATTTCCTGTAAATCCTGTGAGTCATCATCTCCTTCGAAGATGATGTTCCCCCCATGCTTTCTTGCCTCTTGACACAGGGGGCAATCATCATCAAAATAATCTGACGGGTCAAACTCTCGTTCTCGCCTTCTCATTGTCTCCTCATCCGGATTGTCAAGGTAAATCAAGTTGAACTTCCCGACCCTTGAGATCTTGATATTATTACCATACCTCTGCCTGAGAGACTTCTCAGATTCGGGTTCGTCCATATCTCTTAGTCCTTTTTTAAGTAGTTCTTCCATCCTGTCCAGTAATTCTTCGGCGGTCATTGTATTACCTGTTCTCAATTCTGAAGATACAAATATGGATTCCACCTTATCAAGTGCTCTTTTAAGATAATCAAACTTGTGTTTGAGTAGGTGTTTATCCTCTTTCTCCCAGTACTCGCCCTCGTCTTCAACTTCGAGATTGGGAACATACTTCTTTTTCAAATATCTCAGTAGCTTAATTATAATGATATGTATAGCTACCCCTGCAAATTGTGTCTTGACACTCACCCATGGCATATCATCATAATCATCATCCATCGGGTTAAAAAAATTGACGAGATTACCATCACAGTTAAAAAGGAGTATTACACTCTCACATTTGGGATGTGGTTCAAATGCCACTCCCCTCAAGCTCGGTTCATCAATAAGCCTATAATCCCAATTCATAACCCCACATATATCTACTATTTCTTCTTGTAGTTCCTTCACAAGACGGAGGTCTCTTATACTACCTTTATAATGAATACTAATACCCATTTGTCAAATTAGATAGGGAATTTGATTGTCAAAAAAGCGGTTGTCAGCACTCTGGAACCACAATGGGGTCCGCTCTTTAATTTTACCACCAATTTCGGAAAATGTCAAGGAAAAAAATCGGACGCAGATTAACCCCGTTAAATAATGTAACGATAAATATCAGAGCGTTCTTGAAACAGTTCTATTTAACGGGGTAAACGCAGAAAAACACAGATAACTATAAATCAAAAATCTTAAAGCAAAAAACCCAAAATCTAAAATCTGGAATATATTTATACTTGTCCATACGGATCCTTCGGACATAGGAATATAAAAAAGATTTTCAAAAATCTCTTTCGATCTCTTTCCTGCCTACCGGCAGGCAGGAAATCACTGTTGATGTATAGTCTCCTACACGTTCAAGGGAAAAAGTGAACACTTGCCTACCGATAGGCAGGGATTAAGCAGATTAAGCGGATTATATGGGTATAGCAGGTTGTGAGGTAATATTACGAACACCGTTAGCCACGCCGATGGTGGGGTGATTGGCGTTGTCTTTCTCTCTTTTCACCGAACACTAATTTGTGAGGATGCCGTCTCTTATCCGGACGATGTGGTCGGCATAGTCACTAACTTCGGGGTCATGGGTGACGACGATCAATGTCCTGCCCTCTCTATGCAGGCTGCCAAACAGTTCCATTATCTCACCACCCGTCTTGGTATCGAGATTACCCGTCGGTTCGTCTGCGAGGATGACCCTGGGGTTGTTTACAAGCGCCCTGGCTACAGCCACGCGCTGGCGTTCACCTCCCGAAAGCTCAGTGGGCCTGTGATTTACACGATCACCCAGCCCCACTCTATGCAGAACTTTCAGTGCCCTGTCTCTTATTTTAGCCGCCCTTCCGCCGGCATATAAAAGTGGCAATTCCACGTTCTCGTACGCCTTCAATCTCGGTAGCAAATTGAAAGTCTGAAATACGAAGCCCACCTCTCGATTTCTGATGTTCGCGAGTTCGTCCTCTGACAGGTCATGCACTTTCTTAGCACGAAACAGATAGGTTCCGGATGTTGGCGTATCGAGGCAACCAAGTATGTGCATCAGGGTCGACTTCCCGGAGCCAGATGGTCCCGTTATGGCTATGTATTCTCCCTCTTTTATCCCGAGGTTTATACCCCTTAAGGCGTGGACTTCTACCTCGCCCATCTTGTAGATTTTTGTTATGTCTTTGACATCTATCAACATACCATATCTTGACCTTGACGGCTACTTTCTCCTTTTTTCCATTCCTTGTTTCTTTAATCCCATTGGGGCTTCTCTAACTTTCACAACCACTTTATCTCCATCTTTCAGACTCCTCAGTGTCTTGTATGGACCAGTCAGGACAGTATCACCCACCGCCACGCCCTCCACAACCTCAACTCCCTTTTCTCCGGTTAGCCCCAACTTCACCGGGGATACATTTACCATCTTCCCCTTCGCCAGAAGCACCACATCCCTTTCCTCCTCCTTAATCCTTTTTCTACCCACCGCCGGATAAGGGATGACGATAACCGAGTCCTCAACGCCAACGGTCACTTCACAGGTTGCCGACATTCCCGGATATAATTTCTCATGGGTGCCGGCGATCTCGACCTCAATTGGGAAGTTGATCGCCTGCTCTACCCCATAGCCCGTCTTTTCCGGGATTCCACCAATTCTGGTCACTTTGCCTTCAAAAGTGGTGTCCGGCAGAGCGTCTATCGTAACAACTGCCCGTTGACCGGGTTCGATTTTCACAACCTCCGTCTCATCAACAAGCGCTTTCACAAACATCTTCGAACGCTCTGCAATTGTCATAATGACAGAACCCGGGGTACTTATCGTACCCATAACAACCATCTCACCTTCCTCCTTATTGATCTGCAGTACTTCGCCGTCTGCCGGCGAGGTTATGATCGTCTTGTTGTAATTTTCTTTCGCTTCATTGTAAGATTCACGAGACAATTTGGTCTCCGCCTTAGCCATCTCGTAATTAAGTTTTTCCTTCTCGTATTGCTCCTTGGAGATGAGGTGACTTTTGAAGAGTTCTTCACTGCGTCTCAGGTCTTCTTCAACCTTGTCGATTTTAGCCTGTGCGAGGCTGAGTGAGGCCTTCGCCTGGCTGAGCCTGGCAACATAGGTACTCTGGTCTATGATGCAGAGAGTATCACCCTTTCTTATTTTATCACCTTCGGCAACCTTTATTTTAACAATTCTGCCCATAACATCACTGCCAATCTGCACCTGATCGAGAGCCTTGAGTGTCCCCTCGGTCCTCACATTAGAGATAATATTGTCCCTTTTGGCAACGATGGCATCCACCTTGCTCACACCTTTACCTCTCTTCGAACTGAGCGAGACTATAATGAGTATGAGCACCACCGCACCAACGATAATAAACACCTTTCTTCTCTTAGACATAATTTCTCCTTCTGTTCACCCTCTAACCAATCATTTCAACCATTTAACCATTTCACTTGCTAATTGCTAATTTTGCATTGATAATTGACTTCCCTCTTCCCTCTATTCTCCAATCACATACCTGAGCTTTGCTTTTGCGAGTTTAACATCATACTGGGCAGAAACATAAGTTGCCTCTGCATCTAAGAGGTCTGTCTCTGCCTGAAACAAATCAAGTGTGGTTATCAAACCAAGCTTGTACTGTGTTTTGGCGAGTGTATTGCCCTCTTTGGCGGCTTCGAACATACTTCTGGCGAGTTCCAGATTTTCATCCATAGTGAGGCAATCGAGCCATGCCTCTTTGATCTCTTGAACAATGGAAAGTCTCTCCTGCAATAGCCTCAATTTGGCCTCTTCGAGAACGGTCTTCATCTTTGACGACTTAAGGGGATATGAGAGGAGATTCAGGTCTGCGGTTACATACCAGCCCGAACTCTTAATCGCCTCCTCTCTTATCGTAGAAAAATGTTCGGGGAATTCCCCTGTATTATAATTCCAGAGCCACCTAAACGAAACCCGTGGCAAGAATGAACATAAACTGCCCCAAAACCCAAGTTGTGATTGTTTGACTTCTTCCCGGGCGACCCTAATTTTGGGTCTGTTCTCGAAGCCCTTCTCTATGAGTGTGTCCAGTTCGGGCAGCTCGAATTCCTGTTCTTCGGCTTCCACAGGTTCAAGTAAGAGCTCGTATTGGCGCCAGATTCCGAGGGTATTCAAGAGAATCCTCTTGGTAATCTGAAAATCCCTTCTGGAGGTGAATAGATTGAGTTTGGTGCGATTGAGGTATACCTTTGCATTCAATAGGTCCAATTTAGACGCCTTCCCCAGTTCCAACCTCTTGGTGACAAATCTCATATTCTCCTCAGCTCGCTCGAGGGCTTTTTGCTGCATCCGCAGCAAGTTATCCGCTCTCAGAACCGATAAATACCGCGCCTCCACCTGATAATACAATCCGTTTTTTGCCTCCTGAAGAGACGCCTCGGAGGCATTGACATTGGATTTACTCTGTAGCACCGTAGCCACCTCGCCCAAATCAAATACCGGCTGATTCAGTGAGAAGTTAAAGTTATACCCCTTTGATGGAGCAAAAGACTGGTCACCAAATGTTGCATCAGAATATGTAACACCGATGGTCGGATTAAGTATGTTGGAGGTCAGGCACTCATAGAATCCCAATTTATTGTACTTACCACCGAGAGATTCCATTCGATATGCGGGATTACTTTCAAGTGCCATTTCCTTTGCTTGTTCCAGATTTATCTTCAATGTATCACCGACGAGCAACAGCAATATTATTCCCAACATAATTATCCTCCAGTCATCGTTAATTGGTTATCGGTTACCAGTTATCAGTAATCCGCGATCCATAGTCCGCAATCTTTAATCTGTAGTCTGCAATCTAAAATCTCGGTACTCTTGGCGTTGCAGGATCACTGAAGTTATTTGGTTTACTTGGTTTATTTAGTTTATTTAGTTTGTTTGGTTTATAAGTTAAGTCATTACGTCTTTGAGTCAATGAGTCATTAGTCATTAGGTCATTAGGGTCATTGCGTCTTAGTGTCATAGAGTCTTTGCGTCGTTGGGTCATTGGGTCAAAGGGTCGTTGAGTCGTTGAACTTTTCGCCCCGCCAAAGGCGGGACTCCTACTTGCCTATTCAACTAATTAACTAATCAACTAATCAACTAATTAACTAATCAACTTTTCTCTCTTACTCGTATCTGAGCGCCTCGATGGGGTCGAGTTTCGATGCCTTGGAGGCTGGATAAATGCCAAAAAAGAGACCCACAATCATGGAGAAGCCAATTCCGAGTGCCACACTCCACAGTGGCGTACTGGCGGGTAAAGGTGTCACCGCCGCAATCAATTTGGAAAAACCAAATCCCAACAAAACCCCCACAACTCCGCCCACCCCCGTCAGGGCTATCGCCTCGATGAGAAATTGAACGAGTATATCCCTTCTCTTGGCTCCTATCGCCATACGCAATCCAATCTCCCTGGTGCGTTCAACGACCGAGACGAGCATTATATTCATAATTCCGATGCCACCAACAACTAATGCCAGCGACGCAATGCCTATCATCGCCATATAAATACCCGAGGTTATCTTTTTATAAATATCGATGATCATCTGCTGAGTATTCAATGCAAAATCATTTTCCTCATTAAACTTACAGCCTCTCCTCTGTCTCAATAATTCCTCCATTTGCTCTTTTGTTTCTTCGATCGAGTAGCTCTCGCGCTTCTGTGCAACTATAAAAGGCGCCTGAAAAGGTGAATGTCGGCCACGAGCCATACGAATAAATTTGCCCAAAGTGGTAAGCGGCACGACCACTTTGTTATCCAAATTGTTCCCCATAAAAGTGCCCCGTTCTGAAAGCAGTCCAACGACAGTAAATTTATGTGTTCCTATGTAGATATCTTTACCCAAAGGGTCCTCACCCTTCTTGAACAAGTTTTCTACAACATAGTTACCGATAATACAAACCTGTCTCCTGAATGCCAAGTCTGTTTCTATGAAGGTTCTACCGCGCTCGATTTCGTAATTAGATATTTCAATATATTCCGGTGTGGCTCCTTCAACTTCGCCGAGGTTCATCTCTTCACCTCGAAATGTTATCTTCCTGCCTCCTCCCCAGATCGATTGTGCGAGGGTCACACGCTCCACCGCAGGCAGTTTGGATATCGTCTTGACATCCTCGGCGGTAAAGTCTTTCCTTCTCGCGATCTCAAGGTACTCTCTTCTACTCATGCGTTCTCCCGGACCGACCCGCCACTGAAATTTTTGCACATAGATGACATTACTTCCGATGGTGCCCAGAACTTTATAAACATATTTATTTATTCCCTGGACAATAGACATCATGGTAATCACGGTCAGTACACCGATGATGATACCCAGGGTAGTCAGAAAGGTTCTCATGCGCTGCAGTTTGAGGGCAAGCAACGCCGTTCTTATATGCATCAAAATACGCATCGGGAGCAATAAAATAGGTTGAAATGGTAAAAATTAATACAATCAGTGTGCCCTTACTATGTCCTTTATTCTCATCAGTCTTGAGAGTGTGGAGCGTTCTATCTCGGAGAGTTTCATAACTATATACCGCAGGGTCTCTTCGAGGTTCGGTATGAGGATATATTCAAGGGCATTTACCCTTCTGCGGGTTTTCTCGATCTCGACAGCAATGAGTTCAAGTGTCTTCTCCATTGCGGCGAGTTCAAGCAGATCGCCTATTGCCTTATCGAGACTGTATAGTGCGGCATCAAGTTCTGGTGATGTTTCGTGGTACCCATATGAAATTATTTCGCCGCTTACTGACTGTCTCAACACGGGAATCTTCACATTTAAGAGGTTTTTCTCTTCAAGTTCTACCTCGACCCGTTTTGTTGGAATGAGGAGTGCCTCTTCAACGAAATCCGGCTCCATCCCCGCCCTCGCAAGAAGGAATTTCTTCGTGGTTCGGGCGAGTTCTTCTTCAACCTTTTCTCTCAACTCCTCTACCTTTTTCGTCATCGCAAGCAGTCTCTCCATGAGTTCGTCCTGCTTGTCCTTCAGGAGCTTATGTCCCCTTTTGGCAATACTCGTTCGTTTACGGAGCTTCAAGAACTCCATCCTCGTTGCATTAACATTGAGCTTCATATTGGATTCTTTTTTGGACGCGGGTTAACGCAGATTATCGCTGATATATTAGGTCATTGAGTCGTTGAGTCATTGCGTCATAGTGTCTTCGTGTCATTAGGTCATTGCGTCATTGAGTCTTGGGTATCAAGGTTTAATTAGACATTAGAAACCTGACTGCCGTCAGGCAGGTTGGTCATTAGTCATTTGTCTGCTTGCCCCGTAGAAGCGCAGCTATTCAACGGGGCTTGCCCCGTTGGTGCGAAGCAACTTTACGGGGTGGTCTTTAGTCTAAATATGGGGTTAATCTGCGCCTAAACTCTATCTCTAAACTTTTCCATAATACTTTTCAAGGAACTCGTCTCTTATCCTCTTCAACTCACCTTTGGGAAACATCGAGAGAAGTTTCCAGCCAAGATCAAGCGTGGTCTCTATAGCCCTATCCTCATAATCTCCCTGAGATATGTATCTCTTTTCAAACTTATCCGAGAACTTGAGATATAACTTATCCATATCAGATAGTGCCGCCTCACCGAGCACGATCGAGAGTTCCTCTGCCTCCTTGCCCCTTGAATAGCAGGCAATCAACTGATTGAACAGGTCGGCGTGGTCTTCCCTCGTCTTACCCTGTCCAATACCCTTATCTTTAAGCCTTGAAAGCGACGGCAACACATCGATCGGCGGAGATACCTTCTTCCTGTAAAGTCCCCTCCCCAGTAGAATCTGTCCCTCCGTTATGTATCCCGTTAGATCCGGTATTGGATGTGTCTTGTCGTCTTCCGGCATAGTAAGTATGGGGATGAGGGTTATTGAACCCTTCTTATCCTTCAACCTCCCCGCCCTCTCGTATACCGATGCGAGGTCTGTATACATATAACCGGGATAACCCCTTCTTCCTGGAATCTCTTTCCTTGCTGCAGATATCTCCCTCAATGCCTCACAGTAATTCGTCATATCTGTGAGGATGACGAGTGTGTGCATTTCAAGTTCAAATGCAAGGTATTCTGCAGCTGTCAGTGCAACTCTCGGGGTGGCTATTCTCTCAATCACGGGGTCGTTGGCGAGGTTTATGAACATAGATGTCCTCGAAATTGCGCCCGTATTCCTGAAATCATTCATAAAAAATTCTGCTTCCTCATAAGTAATTCCCATTGCGGCAAATACGACTGCAAATTTCTCTTCTTTACCCAGAACCTTCGCCTGGCGGGCAATCTGGGCAGCAAGCGAATTGTGGGGAAGTCCGGAACCGGAGAATATGGGAAGTTTCTGTCCCCTCACAAGCGTATTCAATCCGTCTATCGCGGAAATTCCCGTCTGAATAAATTCATTTGGATAGTTTCTGGCATACGGATTCAGCGGTTCGCCGTTTATATCCGCTCTCTTCTCTGGCAGGATTTCTGGGGCATTATCAATGGGCTCTCCCATACCATTGAACATTCTGCCGAGAATTTCTGGAGATAGAGAGAGTTCGATACCCTTTCCTTTGAATTTTACCTTCGTTCCCGGGATATCTATTCCCCTTGTTCCCTCGAACACCTGAACCAGTGCCCTGTCTGCATCAACCTCGAGAACCTGTCCCTTTCTCGTCTCGCCGTTTTTTAACTCTATCTCGCAAAGTTCGGCATATTTTATCTCTTTTACTCCTTCAATAAGCATAAGGGGACCAGATATAGTCCCAACGGTTCTGTATTCCTTAACCATAAATCCCCCTGTCAACCATTGGTAATCACTTATCAGTAATCAGTAATCGGTTATCGGTGATCGTAAGGCGTAGATCGTGAAGCGTAAGGCGTAACCTAAAATTGTATAATGATATTGTCTCTTTTTATATTGATATCCACAAATCCACCATCCCATTACCCCATTACCCCATTATCCCATTAGCTTGTCTATCTCCTTGTTGATTTTATCTATATCCTCTATCTTTTTCTCCCCGATATATTTCATCCTCGAAATTCGCTCCCATATTGGGAGCTTGACGATTTCATCCACTGTTTTTCCGGACTTCAAAAGAGAAAGTCCCCCACTGTACAGGTGAAGTATTGCCGAAAGCATCTTTTCTTGCTTTTTTGTGGATGTGTATGTATCGATCTCGTGGAATGCGTTCTGATGAAGGAAATCTTCCCTTATTGACCTCGCAACTTCAAGGAGAAGTATCTCTTCACTGGAAAGCGATTCAACTCCAACAAGCCTTACGATCTCCTGCAATTCTGCCTCTCGTTCCAGAATAGCCATCGCGTCCTTTACATTTGACTGAAACTCCTTTCCGATATTCTCTTCCACCCATTTCTTGAGAGAATCGGTATAGAGTGAATAACTTGAAAGCCAATCTATAGCGGGGAAATGTCTCGCGTTGGCGAGTCTATCCTGGAGGTCCCAAAATACCTTCACAACTCTCAGTGTCGACTGAACAACGGGATCTGCAAGGTCCCCACCGGGGGGTGATACCGAACCTATAAC
Source organism: Caldifarciminota bacterium UBA3073 (assembly GCA_002366725.1). Taxonomy (GTDB): domain Bacteria; phylum Hydrothermota; class UBA3073; order UBA3073; family UBA3073; genus UBA3073. The sequence continues at coordinate 20,196 of DFBT01000016.1, read as the reverse complement.
GGTGATAAAGCCTTCCCTATCTGGTTCTCCGAGGCATTTTACCCTTCCTGCCCTCTCGTAAAACTCCGCGATGCGCGTGCCAAGATATGCGGGGTATCCTTCCTCTCCGGGCATCTCCTCAAGTCTTCCAGATATTTCCCTCATTGCCTCTGCCCATCGTGATGTGGAATCGGCTTGAAGGGTAACACTGTAACCCATATCCCTGAAGTACTCCGCTATTGTTATCCCCGTATATACCGATGCCTCCCTCGCCGCCACGGGCATATTTGAAGTGTTTGCCACGAGGAGGGTGCGCTTCATAAGCGGTTCGCCTGACTTCGGGTCTTTCAGTTCCGGAAATTCCAACAATACATCTGTCATCTCATTTCCCCTCTCACCACATCCCACAAACAGTATAATGTCCGCATCCGCCCACTTTGATATCTGATGCTGAATTACCGTCTTTCCCGAGCCAAATGGACCCGGAACACAGGCACTTCCACCTTTGGCAACGGGAAAGAACGCATCTATAACTCTTTGACCCGTGTACATTGGTATATCTGGTGGAAGTTTATCTATACAAGGTCTCGGTTTTCTTACGGGCCACTTCTGCATCAAGGTAATCTCCCGTTCCCCCTCTTCCGTCTCAACAACACATACAACATCTGTGACGGTGAACTCTCCCTCCTTCATATGCATAATCTTACCGGAAACATTTGGGGGAATCATAACTTTGTGTGTAACAAGAACGGTTTCCTGCACTTCTCCTATTATATCTCCACCGCCGACCTTGTTGCCCTCTTTTTTAATCGGCTTGAACTTCCATTTGTGTTCTCGATCAAGGCCCGGGATCGATATTCCCCTCGCAATGCTGTTACCCGCCTGTTTCATAATGTCGTCCAGGGGTCTTTGAACCCCGTCGTATATGGAACCCATAAGACCTGGGCCCAACTCAACAGACAGGGGCTCGTATGTGGGAAATACGGGTTCACCGGGGCCGATGCCACCCGTTTCCTCATAAACCTGTATCGATGCGATTTCTCCCTTTAATTCTATTATCTCACCTATCAGTTTCTTCTCACTCACCCTTACCACATCGTACATTTTAGACCCGCTCATACCCCT
>DFBT01000016.1:18594-19020 GCA_002366725.1 Caldifarciminota bacterium UBA3073 | reverse complement strand
CCCAATGGACCGGGTATGGGGATTAAACAGGGAAGTGGTCTCACAGAAACCTTTTTAAAGATGGACTCTACACCATCCAAGAATTTATCGGAGAGAAATATAACGCCCACCTCCTCTTCTATGAGTTTCATCACCATCTGGATAAAATCCTTGTCGGAGGTCACGGGGTATATCTCAACACCGACTGCCTTGAATGGCATTATCACATCATATTCTCCAACTGCAGCAAGTTTTGTAGCCATATGCTTTTTGGACGCAGATTAACGCAGATGTACACTGGGTATTCAGATAGATTTTAGATTACAGTAAAGGAAAAAGGATAAAGTATTTAATTACCTAATAACCAATGACTCAATAACTTAATAACCCAATTGCCTGGTAGTCCTCTCATACTCCACATTTCACATTTCACATTACACATTACAC
>DFBT01000016.1:0-18583 GCA_002366725.1 Caldifarciminota bacterium UBA3073 | reverse complement strand
ACACCTCCGGCAATCTCTCCTTGAGAACATCCTGTTCTATTCCGTAGATACTCGCCGTAAAGAGCATCCGTAAGACCTTAAATTCATTCTCCCTTGCGTAGAAATATGACACTATGGGCTCAACGCCAAAGGTAAGAAATTTCGTGGTCCCAAGAAAATCGAGAAATGTGTCATCACATAATTTCTCCAGCTTCAGGAATGAACCGTCTTTAAATACAGCGGGTGCACCCTCAGTCAGGATGTGAAAGTAAGGGGTGAATTTAAATCTCTCCCACAGATTCTCATCTGCCTCGTCGTAGACATCCATAAATTCTCTATGGGGGATAAAGCCGCCGTCAATCAACCCCCGGGAAAACTTTCTCTTTTCCACCCTCGCCCACTTTGTTCTTGAAAGCGTCTTTATGTTGGTGAGGTCTATACTTATCTTATGGAGCGACGCGAGAAACAGATCACCGGATTTAAGAGTTTTTTCCCCTCGATAGGCAAAGTAACTCCGGTCTATAATTATGTCCAGCACGGAGGGGTCTCTATCAACATAGTAAGCCTCCACAGCCCTTTTAATTCCCTCTTCATACTGAGCTGGAAGTCTTGAATATAACTCATTTCTGAATATATCCGTTATTTCAGAAGTGGATATGTTTCCGTACGGCGAGAGGGTCTTTGGTTCAGTTTCGGTGATCTTTGCTTTGAGACTTATTTTTATGTTGTAGTTATCAAATCTTGCCTTCAGAAACTCAATCACCGGGGAATCTAAAATCAGTTTATCCATAAGGGAGAAGAGCATTTTTCTTCCACTGTCTATAATAAGCTCACAGTCTCGCGGAGAAGAAGGAAGAAAAGGGGCATAATCGGTATCTCCGAGGGATTTCAGGAGTTCTTCAGATGAGAGACCCACAAGTCTCGAAACCTTCTGGGGAGAGAGAAGTCTCGTCTCGAGCGCCCTTATTCTCGCCACGGCATAGACATATCTCTCGTCCTCACTTTCAATATGGGGGAATTTTACGACCATACAAATCGGATAGTTGCATCTATCACCTTACCCGTTTCACATCCCACATTTTTATCCCGTGGAATGCTGCCTGCCCTGCTTGCCACATGTAACTTGCCTTTACTTTTACATTGTGGCCTGTCCTGTTGAAGCAGAGCTATTCAACAGGGTGGAAGCGACTCGTCCTGTGAAATGCTTAGCTATTTCTTCAGGAAGCTATTCAACAGGGTAACTATTCCACTGGAATCATATCTCACCCTAAACCCGACACCTATCACCTGACACCTTGCCTCTCCCCGAACAGTATATCAACCAATTCGGGCTCCAATATCTCTCTCTTCTCTCCGAGTACCGTTTCAATCGAGGCATCTATCTCAGTTTTCTCACCCCTCAGGATAAATCCCCCTTTTATTGGAACCCTCTCTTTTGACAGTTTAAGGTGCCAGCCCTTATCCTTGTTCAACTTATCGATGAACTTTTTATTGATGATTTTTTCGTCCTTTCCCACGAGGACATCTTCTTTCCCCGATTCAACGCCCACCTCGAAGAGGGAATCAATGAGCTTGGGATACCCATTACTCTTCAGTATTTCTTCCCGAATCTCCTCGAATAGCTGGTTCATTAAATTATGTTTGTACCCAAGCAAGATATTCCTTTGCTCAATATTTTTCAAACCCATCAGTCTTTCATACTCTCTTTCCTCCGTCTCTTTTACTTCCAGATCGATTTCTTCTGTAAGTTTTTTAATCTCACTTTCGGTTGCCTTCTCTATCTCCTTTTTCTTCTCTTTTGCCTCTTCAACGATTCTATTGCCCTCTTTTTCTACATCTTCCAGTATTTTTTTGGACACCTTATTCATTTGAGCTCCCCTCTGGAATTATAGTGGTATCAAAAACTCAATCAGAGACCTCTTATCATACCTATCATTGGTCATTTGTTTACCCCGTGAAATGCGAACTTGTGAGCTATTTCATCGGGGTCATTAGTCATTGGGTTCATTAGGTCTATGGTCTGTGGTTTGCTTGCCCCGTTGGCGCAAAGCGACTTTACGGGGTTGTCTGTGGTCTTCTTCCTCATATTTTTATCCCTATGAATATGATGAGGAAGGATATAACCAGACCAAGGACTGCATATGTCTCTACCATAACGCCGTATATAACAGCCCTCATCGCGGCGTCCGGCTGTTTTGCAGCCATCTCAACCCCCGAGGCACAGACCTTCCCCTGGTGAATACCCGATGTGAAACACGCAATTGCACAGGGCAGTGAAGCGATAAAAATCTGTAGTCCCTGTACGGTAGTTGGCAGCAGGGGCGTTCCACCGAGAAGTCCAAGTTTCAGTATTACAATTATCGCAATGATAAAACCATAAAACCCCTGTGTAGATGGAAGAACCGCCAGCAGGAATATCTTCCCGAATTTGTCGGGATCCTCGGTCAGCACTCCCGTTGCGCTCCTTCCAACTATACCAAGTCCTATCGCGGAGCCACAACCCCCCATAAATGATGCCACGGCTGCACCCGCCACCGCAAACATCAGTCCAAGCTGTTCAACTCCCATAAACCCCCCTATAAGAAAAATCAAATATCAAAAATAAAAAAAAGGGATCATACTTGGCACGAATCGAATTCACACTCACAAATGTCCGGTGTCTCCCGTAAAAAACCCGGATATATATCACTCGAAGTTGGCGGCGCCCGCGGAACAACGACCCCCGCTCCCCCCGGTGGCACCCGCATCATCATCCCTCGTATTTATTCCAGAATCAATATAGTTTGTTTGCCCATTACCCCTTAACATATTACTCCAAACGATATTCTCTGTTGCATTCGCCGCAAGGTTTATCCCATTCGTTGCGTTACCTATACAACGATTGTCATTCACTGCATTGAAGCTACCATTAATATAAATTCCGACATTTATGTTATTTGAACACACATTGCCGGTTACAGAATTATCCTGTCCTCCGATAACCATACCGTAAGGGTTGGATGTACAAACATTCCCACTGACGGTATTCCTGTTACTTAAGTCCAGGTGTATACCGGGAGAAGATTGATCAAGTTCGCATAGATTTCCCACAACTGTGTTCTCGTTACTGTTCTGCAAATAGATGCCGCCCCAGTAACAGGAGTTGCCGACCAGAGTATTTTTTACGGATTCCGAAAGATGTATTCCTCCCTTACAGGTATTACCTACCAGGGTGTTATTTATACTGTAACCTTCGACTTTTATTGCGTTTCCAGATGACTGATTGATAACATTTTCTACGATAGTCGACATCTTCTCTCCATTGAGATAAATACCTGCCGAAGAGGCATTTCTGACATTATTTCCATCGATCACATTTTCATAGCCACAGATGTGGATACAGTATTGACCCACACCGTAATTATCACAGATACTGTGTGCAACTACATTATAATGAGAGCTGGCTAATCCACCAGAGCCAACAAGTTTTATCCCCGCAGCATCTCCGTTTTCAACCCAGCATTGCTTTATTTTGCTCTTCCACACATCAAAGAAACTGATACCAACGACACCTCCGGTTACCTTCAGATTTTCGATGGTTACCATACTGTCTCCGTTGGCAAATATAGTTTCTCCCGCGCCGGGGCCATTAATTACCGTTCCCGCGCCCGCTCCAGTGAGAACGCAGTTCGACCTCACCTGAACACCCGTATTCAGATTATAAACCCCACGCCTCACATAGACCACTCCTCCACCAACGCCGTTTATAGAATCGAGTGCCGTCTGTATCTCCAACTCGTCATTTGCCCCGTCACATACGAAATCACCCGTAGAATCGGGAGAACGGGAGATCACGATAGTTGGGGCGTGACGCACTGCGGATAGTATCTCGTCGTTAATATACTTCTTCGTCATGAGCGCGCTGTCCGGATTTACCGTTCCTCTGTAGAATTCATCGGATGTTACATTGCTTGCTACCCTCACATTACCGTCGAAATATCCCGCATAGCCCCCGAGCGGAGAGTTAGTCCTGGCATATATTGCAAAGGAATCAGATTCCACATATAGACCGTAATGGAGCCCCGTGCCCGAGGTGTCCGCCTTAAAGTACCCCCCATAAACGGAGCCGCTCCCCGTATTTTTTCCAAAACCGTAAACGCCGTATGTATTACTACCGGAGCTTGCGTATCCCATCGCACTCACGCCATAATGGACACCCGTGCCCCCAGAAGAGGTACTGAAGGAACCTCCGTAGGAGGTTCCGGTCCCGGTGTTAACGGCATAGCCCCTTACTCCGTGAGCCTGAGCTGAGGACGCCGTTGCATGTCCAAAAACCGCATAAGTAAGGCCGGGGCCGCTATTGCCAACGGTGCTCTTTACACCATATGCGGCACTCATGCTGGATGCCGTCCCGGAAACCTCGAGGACATTATCACCGTCTGTATTGTTGAGCCTGAGGAGGGTTGTGCCGCTACCCATAAGGGTGTCAGGCGTCTGGGCATTTATGAACCTCGAATCCAGGTCGGAGAGAGATTGACCTTCAACGGAATGGGTATTATCTGAAACCACGGAGGAATCTGCCACATCTGCGTGACCGGCGGAATCTGCCCAGGATGTAGAACCTCCACCGAGGGTATACTGGGCGGTATCTGAATATAGAGCGTGATAACTGTCAAAAGAATATCCGGTTACTCCCGCAGAATCGGCATAAACTGACGACCCCGCATAATCCGATGTGTCGGCAAACATTGACTTGTAACTTCTCCCCACGCTCACTATCTTCTGTCTGGGACTCAGGGTCTGGTTACTCACTTTCAATTCGAGATACAGGTCGGTATAATTGAGAAATACGGAGTCGGGAATGGCATTGTTCTCTCCGAGGATAACATTGAATACACCGTTGTCAACTGAAATTCCGCTCTGTGTCTCACCCCACAGGACATCCCCACCAGATAGCGCATTGTAAATCGCAAATTCCATATCGTAGGTTCCCGTGAGCGCAGTATCTCCAGTTGCATCTGTCAGGAACCCCTGGAAATTGATCATTCTCGGTATTGCCTCCCTGTCGTTCCCTCTTGTGACAGCGGGTATACCTTCATCCCTATCCACCTCTATCTTCATCCCCTTTCCCGGCAAGCCCACAGATGAGATAGAGATGAACAGAGCAATCATAATTTTATCCATATTTCCCTCTTCTATTGCATCAATACCAGTCTTCTGGTATCGATGTGTCTTCCATCGACATTGAGTGAATAAAAATAACTCCCACAGGGCGCCTCTCTTCCATTCTTATCTCTCCCATCCCACGGCACGCAATATCTACCCCTCTTCATTTTGCCGTGGGCAAGGGTTCTTACTACCCTTCCCGTAACATCATATATTCTGAGGAGTACCTTCGATGCGCATTTGAGTGAGTAGGAGATATTCACTTCGCCAACTGCGGGGTTTGGTGAACAGGGAAAAAGAAAGTTAACGAGGGGTTCCTCTTCACGCTTGTCTATACCCGTCCCGGAAGGGTTAGCCGCGAGGCTTGAAAGAAATCCAAATCTCGCCCTGTAATTCTCCCCCTCCGCGCTCCCGATCGTACACGGCTGTCCAATAGCGGTCTTTACCGTGTACGAGCAAGATGAAGCTCTTGAACCTCCGGTGTCGAATACAGTCTTCTCAATCTTAAATACCGGGGTCGTCTCACACAAAGAAGAAATGGAAAAGAGACAAAATAAAATATTATACATGCTAACACCCGCGCTTTCAACGAATGGGGAACACCCGTGTACTTTATCACTACCAGATCTCCCTTCCACAGAGGGTCACCGATAATCTGGCAAAGATTTCATCGATCTCTTCCCAACCCCTTCTGCCCACTTCCAAACCTATTGACAGCTCCCCGAGTTTGTCCGGATAGAGCACGCTCGTCCCCACACTCCCCCCCATCTCCCGTATACCTTTGTAATACCAGGAACGAGAGAAAAGCCCTCCCCTTACGGTTGTGGAACCGAGGTTGTAACACATACCCAATCCTATATTTGTGCTGGTGGAAAAACTCACATTAATATCCTTCCACATCGCAACATCGAGACCGCCCTCCATCTTCCAATCCGAATTCATATGATATAAAAAGGAAGTTGAAAACTGCGCTGGAAGTCCAGCTGATTCGAGGTGATGGCAATAACCCAACGATATAACTGCCCTTTTATATCTGCAATTAAACCGTGCTTTAAGTCCGTATCCCGAAGATGGGGTTATAAGTGTATCGAATACATCATCATACTCAGATGAGAGGAAGTTTGTTTCCCATATCTCCTCGGTCTCACCAAAGGAGTAGATGCCGCCTATTCCAAGACTGAAACGGGGAAATTTCTTATACATGGAAAGAGAAAACACCTGTATGCCCCCTCTTCCGGTAACCCTTCTTTCGTACGAAATATCCCCCAACTTGTTACCCACAGATTCCATATAAAAATCAGATGAAAGGATATTGGAAAGAGATAGGGCAACACCAAACCCGTCGGGTAGGGGTAAAAAGTAATCCACGCCATATAGGGAGAATGTTCGCTCGTCTCTTATATTGTCACCATCGCTTATCCTGAGAAAATCGCAAAGAAAGGTTGCCCTAAAGGTGTGATTCTCCGGCACGGAAAATATCTTCACCCCTCCCATTCCCCTTTCACCCGCATCTCCAAAATCTACATACTCCCCGGAGCCCATGGGGGAAAATATGGAAGCGAGCGAGACAATGGGTATGCTTAAGAGGAGTAATAAAATTCTCACGGGATCTCTCATATCCTTTCCCCCGGCTTCTTTGTATAAACCACCTCAAGCGTGATGTCTCTACTTATCTCGGCGGTAAAGAGTGTTCCCTCCCTGCCCTCAAGTACGATAAATCTATCTTCGTCGGTAATCCATTCGTCTACAAATTTGGTTATCTCTATCTTCACCGTATCTCCCTCTATTTTATGTGGAATGGATGTGTTCTCTTTATATCTCACACAGAGTTCGGGGGCAGGACCAGAAAAATCATTTATGGGTAGATATAACACCGCATTATTTATTAAAGACACCTCGGTAAAATCGATTGAGGAATCGGACAGGGAAATACTGTCTTCAGATACACAGGAGCCAGAAACTATAAAAATATCGGTGGTATCAAAGCTCAATATGGTATCAACGAATGCATCCTTGAGGGGTTCTACGGTCTCGAGTAGAGGACCCCTGAATAGTTTAAGAAGGGGTGGCTTGCTCGAATCCTTTGAATAAAACACACTGGTCTCTCCGTGCGAACAGAGTGCGATATTTACGGTGTTCGTAAGTGATATACTATCGCAAGAAAATTTAAGGACGGTCTCATCGGAGAGGGTATCTTCTACCCAGACGGGTAAATCACTCAGGGTATCAACTCCAATGTGTGAGTCGACATAACCGTAGCTAATCACGCTGTCCTCCTCGAACTCTCCACTAAAACTCATCAGGTACAATTCTTCATCTCCCTTATTTTCGGCTGCGAACACGAAGAGAGCGCTGTCGTATGTGGTCTTTGTGGGTGGTATTTCAAACGAGAGGAGGCTCGTTGACCTGAAGTCCGTCTCACTACCCGCATATAAAAAATCGGACGCTCCAGTTGCGGAATATTTCTGAAGGTGGCTGTGTATAAAATTAGTCAGTGTATCGCACACCACACCACCCGCCCTATCATCTATGATCTCTCCACCAACGGGGTCGTCCCTGTCGCAGCCAACGAAGACCGAAAGAACGAATATCAAAACATAAAAAATTTTAATATCTAATATTTGATTTTTCATCAGTAATATTTTTAGGACGTTCACCCCGCACCTTACTCCTTACTCCTTCCTTTTCCTTCATATCTACGGCACCGGGTCGTATCCACCCCTGCAAAACGGGTTACATCTGAGAACTCTCCACAGTCCGAGTCGCAATCCCCTTATAACCCCGTATTTCGAAATTGCCTCCTTTGCGTAGTCAGAGCAAGTGGGATAGAAACGACAACTCGGTGGAAACAGGGGAGAGACTATCTTTTGATAGATATTCAGAAGGATGATAAAGAAAGTCTTCATACACACAACCTCTTTCTTCCTTTCGCCCTTCTTCTGTTAAGTATAGCCCTGCCGCTCTTTGTTGACATTCTCTTCCTGAAGCCGTGTTTGTGATGGCGCTTAATGTTTGACGGTTGATATGTCCTCTTCGGCATTAATACCCCCAGTTATCGGTTATTAGTTATCGGTTAACAATTATCGGTGATCAGTTGTCAGCTATCAAGTCATTGGGTCATTTAGCTTGTCTTTTTGGTGCAGAGTGCTTACTATTGTTCGCCCCGCCAAAGGCGGGACTCCTACCTGCCTACTATTTTTCGACCCGCTAAAGGCAAGACTTCTACCTGCCTTCCTAATCAACTAATTAACCAATCAACTTTCTTCTCTCTCTTCCGTTGCTCATCTCACGCTCTACGCCTTACTGTCTCTTGTCTGCTTGCCCCGTTGCTACGAAGGAGTTTAACGGGGTGGTCTCTTGTCTGATGTCTGTATTTGATATTTAATTTTTGATATTTGATTTTTCTATTCTACCCCCAGCAGGACTCGAACCTGCAACCTACTGGTTCGTAGCCAGCCGCTCTATCCAGTTGAGCTATGGGGGCAATAATAAAGTCATAGCGTCTAAAGACAGTCATCAAGTCATTGCGTAATTAGGTCATTGGTCATTAGTAATATATCCTTTTACCTTTAACCTTTTTCCTTGTTTATTTATTCTACGCCGCCTGGGAATCGAACCCAGAACCCACGGATTAAGAGTCCGTTGCTCTTCCTAGTTGAGCCAGCGGCGCATCAGAAATATTTATCCAGACAGCTTTTCTCAGTGGTCGGCATTAAATTCAACCTTGTTATTATAACACGAACTCCCGTAAATGTCAAGAAAAAAATTGGACGCAGATTCACCCCGTTAAATAATGTAACGATAAATATCAGAGCGTTCTTGAAACAGTTCTATTTAACGGGGTAAACGCAGAAAAACACAGATAAATATAAATCAAAAATCTTAAAGCAAAAAAACAAAATCTAAAATCTGGAATATATTTATATTTGTCCATACGGATCCTTCGGACATAGGAATATAAAAAAGATTTTCAAAAATCTCTTTCGATCTCTTTCCTGCCTACCGGCAGGCAGGAAATCCCTGTCAATGTTTAGTTTCCTATGCGATCAAGAAAAAATTCCAAGGGAGGAGGATAAAAGAAGTATAAAAAAGGCTGGCTTGCCTGTCGGTAAGCAGGATAGGCAAGCCAGCCTGGATTTTAGCACATTTTGGGCTGTTCTCAATATTGTATTTCTTTATTTTAAAAACAACATCCCCCGGGTTTGAACAAATGAACCCGCCTTCAATCGATATAGATAGAAACCACCCGATACCTTTAATCCTCTGCTATCTTTACCATCCCAAACGGCGGAATAGTCTCCCGGTTGTTTTTCTGTATTCACCAGTGTTCTAACCAATCTTCCCAATTCATCGTAAATGGTAAGCTTGACTATATCCGTTCTCTGAATTGCATAGCGTATAGTCGTGGATGAATTAAATGGATTGGGAGAGTTTGCGTATAAGGTGTAACCTTTCGGGTGTACCTGTTCTTCAATCGCCACACCGCCCACATCGACTTGGTATATAGCTGCTGCTTGCCAGGATAACACCCAGATATACTGTCCATCCCATGCCAAATCCCTTGGATTGGTATGAGGAGACCTAACCATCCGTATGATTGTTCCGTCTGAAGGGTCAATTTGATACAAACTATCGGTATCAAAATCGTCACTCCATAGATATTGCCCGTCCCAGGTTAACCCTATGGACTTATCTCCTGGAGCAGGAATTGAATCTAAAACTTGACCATCTGAAGTGTCAACTTTGTATATCTTTTTGGAACTAAAATCATCAATCCATAAATATTCTCCGTCATAGGTAATCCCATGTGACCAGCAACCGGGAGGTGTAAATGAATTAATAACCGTTCCATCCGAGGGGTCTAATTGATAAATCCTATCTGTGAAGGATGGCCACCTCCATTATCTGAAGCCCATAAATAAGTTCCATCCCATCCCAGACCTTCAACATAATTTCCAGGTGCAGAAAATGAACTCTGTACTGCTCCATCTACAGTGCTAACTTTGTATATCGAATCTGTCTGATAATCTGAAACCCATAAATAAGTTCCATCATAGGTTAATCCCTGACACCTGTAACCGGGTGCTGGAATAGTATGAATCACATCACCGGTATCTTTAGCAGTTGATACATCGGTAATTACAGCCGCGCCAAGCATACCGGGCTTACTATCAACTTTACCGTCAAGGTCCAAATCTTCTTTGGTAAAGTCATCCCGTTGTACCCATATTTGATTTGAGTCTTGTGCATGGGCGAGATTCTGACTTAGAACCAGTATGAGCAAAGTCGAAAAAACCGAGCACAACCTACTGCTTGTCTTAACACTACAATGTTTCATAGCTCCCCTCCTCAGTTTAAGATTTTTGAAAATTTACATGAAATACAAGGGATGGGTTAGGATATCTGACTTTATTATTATAACACGAACTCTCGTAAATGTCAAGAAAAAATTTAGGGTGTGGGGCAATGAAGGTCTCAGGTGGGATATCTTAAACCACTTCAACATCAAGATAAGATTTTGCATTTGTTAACGGGTAGATGTACTTTAACTTTATCGCCCGGGTTGTGTCGTGAAGTAAGGTCTGTTTGAACTCTGATAACCAATCGCGATGGTAAATCTACCAAATAGTCCATTTTATTGCCCAAATATGTCACTCGTGCAATCGTGCCCTCAAATATATTGTGTTTTTCCTCTCCCTCATCGGTCAAAAATTCTACATCATTTGGACGAATGAGGACTCGTAGTTTTTCACCAATTTTTATCTCCTTTCGGTAAAGGAGAGTAAGTTTCAGGTTGGAACCAATATCCAGAGTAACGGGGTCAATAGCCGAAACAGCACCCTCAATGATGTTAGACAAACCGATAAATGTAGCCACAAATATCGTTTTCGGTTTTTCAAATATCTCCTCGGGTGTCCCGACCTGATGGATTCTTCCTTCTTTCATTATCGCTATTTTATCGGATAGAGCCAACGCCTCCTCCTGATCGTGGGTAACATAAATGGCGGTAATCCCAAGTCTTCTCTGTAGTTCCTTGATTTCAAATCTCATCTCTTCCCTGAATTTAGCATCGAGGTTAGATAGGGGCTCATCCAACAGTAATATCTTGGGTTGGTATACCAATGCCCGGGCAAGACCGACACGCTGCTGCTGCCCTCCCGAAAGCTGTCGAGGATAATGACTCTCATAACCAGACAATTGCACCAAATTCAGAGTTTCATAAACCCGATCAGCTGCCTCCTTTGTATTCATTCCTCTTATTTTCAGAGGGAAGTAGATATTTTCAAAGACAGTCATATGTGGAAACAGGGCAAAGTTCTGGAATACCATTCCCACCTTTCTCTTATTTGGAGGAAGTGTTGTCACATTCTTTCCTTCGATAAATATCTCACCATAATCGGGGGGACAATGTCCGGTAATACAACGAAGTGTTGTGGTTTTTCCGCAGCCGCTGGGCCCCAAAAGCGTCAATAGTTCACCCTTATCGACCTTTAAGCAAACCTCGTCGTTGGCAATAATTGAACCATACCTTTTTGTAATTTTAATCAATTCTATCATATGCCTTTGAACCCCCCAACTATTTTTTCTGGTTTTAACGACCGCAGGATAACGATAAGCACGATAAGTGATGGGATTAAGAGGATGGAGGAAATGGCACTCGCCACCTCCCAATATCCATCACCGATGACCAGGTAAGTTTTTACCGGAAGTGTGACTGTGTGTGGACCATAAGTCATAATTGTCAGTGTAAATTCATTATAGGAGGTGGTAAATGTAAATATTATGGCAGCCAAAATACCCGGCATAACGAGGGGTAATATGACATGGAAAAAGGTCCTCCACCTGCTTGCTCCACATACTTCGGCTGCCTCTATGAGTCTTTGATCCAACCCCTCAAAAGTGCTGGATAGAATTAGAATGCCAAACGGCAAACATAATGTAACATGTGCCAAAGCCACTCCCAAATGTGTGTCTATTAAATTTAATCTGTAAAAAATATTCGATATGCCAAGTGCGTAGGTTATGGGGGGTATCATTCTGGGTAACAGAATGATACTATATAAAATTTCTTTTCCCGGTATTGGACGACGGGCAATGGCCCAGGCGGTAGACAAGCCTATGAATAAACTCATTCCAATGGCTAAGGCTGCAATAATAAGGCTGTTTTTCAAGATAGCACCAACATTGGCAACCTGGAATGCCCAATGATACCAGTCAAAAGTCCATTCCTGTGGCAACCATTGCTTGCCAAACCAACCTTTGGCAAAAGAAGTGACGACAATTATTAAAAAAGGTGATATGATGAATATTGCGAAACAGAGTAAAAATGTTATGATTAAAATCTTTTTGGTATAACGCATTTACCTGGTTCTCCTCATGATTCGTATATAGGAAATTAAAAACAGAATTTGAACCAGTGCCATGACCACTGCCATAGCACTTCCCTCATCCCAGCGGTTGAAAATAGCGGAAGTGGTATAAATGGTTACTGAAAGAGGTCTGTAATCTCCTCCACAGATCAAAGGAACACTGAAGGCGCCAAAGCAGAGCATAAAGGTCATTATGGATCCGGCGAGTAAACCCGGCTTTACAAGCGGGAGGAGAATATATCTTAAGATCTGCCATCTATTGGCACCAACCACCTCGGCAGCTTCTTCAATACTTTTCTCAAGAGATTCGATTTGTGAAGAGGTAATTAGAAAAGTATAGGGGAAAAACAGCCAGGTATAGAATATTATAAGTCCTGGAATGGTATAATTTACCTGAATTGGATGATTTGTTAGACTTTGAACAAGAAGATTTATCCAACCATTTTTATCCCAGAATAAAAGTAATCCCAAGGCACAAATCAACCCTGGAATAGCGATTGGGGCAAGAATGAGTGTCTTAAAGAAAGTGTGTCCAAGGGGTTTTCTGCGCAGGATTAAAATCAAAACGATACTTAAGCAGATAGAAAGAAATGTCGCCCCGAACGCCAATAAGCAGGTAAGTCCGATAACATATAGCCCATTAGAGCTCGATAAGAATTCTATATAATGGTAGAATACTTGTTCTTCCCCGAAGGCGAGACTATTTCTTATAATTACGAAAAGGGGATAAAAAAAGAGGCACCCAATAACGACCAATCCAGGTGACAGCAGGGAAAATGTAACCAAACTTTGCTTGGTGATATTTTTCATGTTATTGTCTGTTTATTAAATCATTTCTTTTTCTATGGACTGGAGCAGGCTTACCTAATTTTTTCCATGGTGTGCTCCCGAATATAGTTGAAAGCCTCCTTATTGGTAATTCTAATCCGAGTATTTTTAATATCTTCCCATTCTGGGATATTTTCCCAGACATGTTCTGGGACTTTATCCCAGATCTCGGTCCCGGGATATTGCCACATCGTAGTTATTAACTGTAGTTGAATTTCGTCTGAAAGGAGAAAATTGACAAAATTATAAGCTGCCAATTTTTTGTCTTGCGAAATGAAGGAGGGAATTACCAGGTAGGCATCGGCGCCGGCAGTAACACCATCTTTTAAAGTAAATGCCTTTGTTGTCTTTGGAAGCATACCCTTATCTCGAGACCAGAGGGTATAGTCAGTGGCATATACACTTATCCAAACATCCTCTTTTTTAAATTGATTAAATAGAATTGGTGGTTCCGAGGCGAGGGGTTTGTGCATTGCCCCATAGAGATCCTTGAATTTATCCCATGCATCATTCCATTCTGGATTGTTTTTTAATTCTTCAAAGGGCATAGAAAAATCGACGCCAAATGCGTACAAAAAGCTATAGATAAGCCTTCTGCCCCCGCTTGATTTTGCATCGGGACGGATCATACCAATATGTCCGCTCCATTCATTTCTTCTCTTGTATAATTCTTTCCACGAGGAAGGAGGGTTCCGAATGAGAGAGCCATTGCAAATCCCATTCATCTGACTTCGCCAGAACAGAGCCGCCCTTCCGTGAAGGTTGTGACCCAATACACTTGTTAAATACTCCTCTGAGCATTTTGCGATATTTGGGATTTTATCCTCTTTATCGGGGTAAAGGGTTTCCAAAGAGATATCAGAATTGAGCATATCAACGAGGTCTTTCGGTTTTATCAGTAGAATATGGATATCTCCCTTTCCCTCTTTCCATGTTTTCATTCGCTGAATAATTTCGGGACCGGAGGAGACCACATAATGCACTTTAATTCGAAGCGTTTCTTCTGCTTCGGGAATTACTTTTGTCTTCATAAACCACTGAAAATTTGCGCCAGAATTGGTATCTATAAAGGTGAGTTCTAACTCTTTTTCTTTTGAACTACAACCCTCGAATGCTCTAAATGTCACGAACATTATAATAGATAACATTAAAATATAAAGTATTCGAACAAGCTTCATATCTTCCTCCTAAGTACGCAATTGTACTTTGTAATTATACCACGAACCCACCTAAATGTCAAGAATAAATTTCAAGGTTGGAAAAAGGGGACAGGCTACTTTTCATTGAGTCTATAGAAACTCCCGTGTCCACTCTACAAGAAATAGGGGTTTCCCGTTCAAAAGAATATCAAATATTTGATTTGCGCCCATCGGTCCTCGTGGTTCCATTAATTCTTCCGTTCGTCCTCTTGGCGGTCTAAAACCACCTGGCATATCAAAGTTATCTGGTCTTGCCTCGGGAAGTTCAATTTTTTCAATCGTCACCAGCTCATCATATTTTGATAACTGCGCTTCATATATTAAGATTTGTTCTTCGTTGGCAATTATGTATACCTTATGTCTCTTTGCAGCCCACCGCCAAACATCGCTCGAAAAGGTATTGAATAATTTCTCACCGGTGAGATCTACATATTTAAGGCGTGCCTCAATGTTTCTAAACGCTTTCTGTGGGGGAATATCTTGATTTGGCGGAAATTTGCGTGAAGGTTTATGCCCCGCAAACTTCAAGATTGATGCATCGACCAATCGCCAGTAACCAATGAAGTCGAGATTCTAATTGATTCCCTCGTTGGCTATTAAGATGTTACCCGGTTCAACACGCTTCTCTATCACGCCCGTCACCTTTGATAGAACTGCATTATGCTCTTTCAAGTGCTGTAAGGGGCGGAGAGATTGCGGAAGTCCCCACCAAAAGGTAATTAATAAAATTACAGCAGAAGCAGCCCATGCCAAAGACCAATGGTTACCGGTAACCATCCGCATGAGCCAAACTCCAGCAATTGCGTAAACATAAAAAGTCGGCAATAAGAACCTCATTGATTGGGGATCGGGCTTCCAGAAATACGACATATATAGCAATGTTATCGGTACAACGAGCATAATAAACAGTATGCCCTCTTTCCATGTGTTTCTGCGAGCACATAAAACAGCGATGCCAATGATTCCAAGGATGAACATCAAGCCGCATCCTTCGCTTATAAGCATTTTTAAATACGAAAGAGAGTAGCTCGTAAGGTAATTCCCACCAAAATGCGTCGGCTCGTTTGACAGACCGTAGCCAGTTCTCCAGAATGCACCAAAAGCCATCTGGTTTCGAATACACAACGCACCAATGGGAATTGCGGCACCAATAGCGCCAGCCACGAGGGAACGCCAGGATATTTTATTCCCTTTAAGATGAAATAGAACAAAAATTCCAAGGGCGAAAAAAAACAATACTTCAGGATATCGAATAGTGGGGATAATGCCAATGAAAAGACCTGTGCCAAAAGCCCACAGGGGCGAATTCGATTTGACCCATTGAGCGAGGAAAAACAGAGCCCATATCAGAAAAAAGACCACAGCCGTATGAGAATCGCCAAAAAGTGCATGTTGATTTGCAAAAGGATTAACTGCCATCAGCAATAAAGCAAGCAATGCCCAGCCTTTACCAATCCACAATCGGCACAATAAAAATAATCCAAGTAAAGATAAAGAAGACATCAAAGGATTAACTAATAATGACGCCTTCGGTCCAAAAATTTTGTAAACGACCGCAAGTATTGTCGGAAAGCCGGGTGAAAATGTGGTAAAATAAAGGTTATCACTTCCGTGAAGCCAATGGGGGCCGATATATTGTAAAATTGATTCGGGTTCGAGATATGTTTTTCCCTCTCTGGCGATCAGCTTCGCCTGAGTAAAATAGCCTTGTGCATCGGGCGTTGAAATAGCCGGCTCAAAATAAAACAAGAGAAAGACAAAGTGGATTATGACAAACAGAATAGCAAGTGGAGTGCAAGGAATCTTTCGTCTGTGTTGAGTTCCACTTTCTATAGTTGTTTCAGCATTTGAAATATTTAAAGTACTCATGCTATATTCTAAGATAATATCATAAATTCAATCCCTTATGGAAAATATCCTGCTCCCACGACCAATATTTTATTATCAACATTAACCTTCCTCATATATACTAATTTTCCTGAAGGTTCAGACTCACCTGGTTTTGGCCACATATACTCCATCCAGCATTCATCTTGAGTTCGTAGGAGTTCTAATTCTTCGCGGATAAAATATTTTCCATTTGAGTCCTGAAGGCCGTAAAGATTTTGTCCTTCTAAATCCGGGAAAGCTGGATTTAATATTTCATTTCCTTCCATATCTTTGATAAACACATAACTATCTAAAAAGACAAACTCACTGGCACTTAAACGCATCTCCCCTATGGCATTTAATCCCTTCTCTTTAAGAAGTTCAACAGCATTGTCTACTGCACCGACGATAAATTCCTTTTCGCATTTCATGTTATAAAGTCCACTTCCAATAAGATATACCTTTCCTGAAGGTGCCTTAGCTCTCTTTAGATATGTGCTTTTCCATGTTGGTGTTACCTCGCCAGGCTTTGGCCACTCATAATGAACCCAGCCCTCCCCCTTTTTGCCCGAAACCTCCTTGACAAACATTCTCCCGATTGGTTTCCCGTTGATATCCTTTAAATCCAGCATATTCTTGCCTTCACCTTCAGGATCTGGTGGATAAACGAACCTCATTCCATCCAAACCCCAGACGAAGATATACAGGTCATCGTGCTGCCACTTGCTGTCTTTTTTGCGAAATTCGGGAAAACAATCCTCACCATTCTTTTTAATCAAATCAACGGCATCGTCAACAAGAGCAACCAACTCTATCGTTTCTTTATACTCATACTTTGGTTTATTCAAACCTTTCTCCGCCACACAGGCAGAGAGGAATAATAAACCTATGAGTACACCGGCTCTCACATGTTTTGTGTCCATTTCCCTCCCTTTTTTGACACACTCATTTTTTGGTCTGGCGAGCGCTCCCCTTTCTTATATCCACCGCCTCACCTTCTTCTTGTATTTCAACCAGTTTTCGCCGAATGTCTCTTCAAGCATTCTCTCCTCTCCCCTTATGAAGATAAAATCCATCAGGAAAGCAAAAACAACGATGACTAAATACGGTGTCAAAGTTCCCATTAATACTGCGAGCCCGATAAGAATCAGCACGAATCCAATATACATGGGATGTCTGCTGATTCGGAATACTCCACTCATGATCAAAGTTTTTGATTCTTCAAAGGGCTTGACCGTCGTTTCTTGTTTCTTAAAGGCGCTATCAGCAAGAATATTAATGACGACCCCTAATGCCAAGGGCACAGCTCCCAAAAGGTTCCAGGGAAAAGGGATGACTTTCACAACCGGGAATAGAAAATGTAGGACCGCCATAATCACTATGGACAGATACAAGTAAGTGGGTGGTAACATTCTTTCGCCCTTCATATGCTCCTTAAAATATAGTAAACTGTTGGGAATAGAGCCCAAAAATCTATGTATTATTATAACATGAACTCCAGTAAATGTCAACAATAAATTTTAGACGTTGTCCCAAAGTGTTGTGATAACAAAAAAGAGGACACCTGTCATTGCGAGCCGAAGCCCTGAGCGTAGCGAAGGGGCTGCGAAGCAATCCCATTCCTTAATATCGAGCCCCGATACGAGATTGCTTCATCCGTACGGATTCGCAATGACAGACTAGATCTGTGTTATTGCAAATGAGCACGACAATCACTATTACACCTTGTGATAAATTCTGGGCAATAAACCCTCTTATCTACCTATCCATACGGATCCGTAGGGATCGGTAAACAGNNTTGTTAAGATCCATACAAATGGCTTTAACGCGTCACAACACTTTGGGACATTCCCAAATTTCAAGGTGGGGAAATAAAAAGGTATCAGCAAGATTTTCCTGATACGAAGGTACCTGGAGTTGTTGATAAGTTATCCGGCTCAAACTCAAAAAGGATATTATCTCACCTTTATCAGCTTCCTGCTTTCTGTGTATTCCCCGGCGTCAAATTTAAGAAAATTATGGGGGTCTGACCCCAATATCCACTCAAATTGCCGTGGTATTAAATTAAAGGTAGTATTTTTTCGGGGGAGTGACAGCAGATTCCAATATTACTGGAAAAGTTTTATCTTGCTAAAAAAATAATTATCGCTATAACTCTTTATATCATAAAAGATTATTGAGAACTGACACCAA
>DFBT01000085.1 GCA_002366725.1 Caldifarciminota bacterium UBA3073 | reverse complement strand
AAATAAAACCGATAGAGATATTTCATAGTGTCCCCGTTTTATTGAAAAAAATGCTTGACATTTAAATAATTCTGTGGTATACTTTCTTGTAATGCTTTTTGCTTTATATTACAAGGAGGGGCCGTGGAATTATCAGATATTTTTTGCCCTAATGAGTCTTGCCCTGATTTTGGGAAAAAGGGACGAGGTAACATTGTTTGTTATGAAATCTACGGCAAAAACAATACGAAACTTCTCAGGTGTAAGACTTGCAAGACCCGATTTTCCGAACGACGTAACACGGTGTTCTTTGGATTGCATACTTCTGAAGACACAATTGAAAAAGTAGTACGTTGTCTTGCAGAAGGCAACAGCATCCGTGCGACCGCGAGAATCATGGGAATTGATAAAGATACAGTGTATAGGATATTCGACCGCGCCAGCAAGCATTGTCTCAAGGTATTGGATAGTTTGCTCTCTGATCTCCACATAGAGGAATGCCAGCTTGACGAGTTATGGAGCTTCGTTAAAAAAAAGAGAAAAACTTAACTGCTATGGAGAAAATCCTCTCACAATATGGAGATGCATGGGTCTGGTGTAGTTTTGATTCCAGGATCAAGGTGCTTCCGGTCTTTATAGTAGGTAAGCGAACACGCTCTAATGCCGAGAAACTAATATCCAAACTCAATAAGGTAACAAACGGCACAATTCCGTTCTTCACAAGTGATGAGTTGAAATGTTATAAAGAGGCTCTGCTAAAGACATACGGTATTAGAGAAGAAATTCCACGAGAGCCTGGTAAAAGGGGACGTCCACGGAAACCTAAATTATCCGCGCCTCCCGAACTAAAATATGCTCAAGTTGTCAAAAAACGCAGAAAAGGAAGGGTCGTCTCTATCGATACTGTAATCATATTTGGTGACAAGTGCGAGATAGAAAAACTCCTGGAGTCTTCTCCTGTCAGCAAAAGCGTGAACATATCCTTCGTTGAACGTAACAATCTAAGCCTTAGACAGAGTTCGAGGAGGTTAACCCGAAAAACCAACGGTTTCTCGAAAGAAATCAAAAGGCTTGAAGACCAATTGTACCTTGCATCGGGATACTATCATTTTGTCAAAGAACATTCGGGATTACGCCAGAGAAGTTGCAACGATAACAGAAAGTGGAATCAGAGAACACCTGCTATGGCTGCTCAACTCACAGATCACATATGGTCAACAAGAGAACTAATTGTCTATCGTGTCCCGTGAAATTTCAATAAAACGGGGACATTATGAGATATTTCTGAAAAAGAAATATCACAGAAAGTTATCCCCGTTGTTGATGGGGAATATTTTCCCGTTGCCAAAAAATTGATTCAAGAAGCAGAAAAATCCATCTCTATCAGTATGTTTGTAGTAAAGGGAAATGGAAAAGTAGATACTTTGCTCAAAGAACTGAAAAATGTAGTTAGTCGAGGTATAAAGGTAAAAATACTACTTGAAGATGATATAAGAGCAAATCACTCTGTAATCGATTTTTTAAAGGATACAGATATTGAGGCAAGATTTGATTCTCCACATAAAACGACACACAATAAAGTAGTTATTATCGATAAAAATCTCGTTTTAATTGGTTCCACGAACTGGACCAGGTCGTCATTGAGTTATGCCAATGAAGCAAATGTGTTGATTGAGGATGGAGAAATAGCAGAGTATTTCGAAGACTATCTTGACCGTTTATGGATGGATTCTTCGAAGGACATTCCTCCCTTTAGAAGTTTTAAAGATGGGATAATTCCCATCATCGATCGGCAATATTTTGATATCGTTTATGAAATGATGAAGAAAGCCACGAAGAGAATATTTGTAATGGTATACGGGTTTAAATTGGCTCATACGGGAGAAACGAAGGGAGATATTTTGGCAGATGAGATTGTAAGGGCGAAAAAGAGAGGTCTTGAAACCAGGGTATTGCTGGAAAAAAGCGCCTTCAACGAGCGGTTGAACACAATGAACAGTGAAACAATAGAATATTTTAAGGAAAACGATGTTGAGGCTAGACTTAACGATATAAATACCATTAACCATGCAAAGGTTGTCATCATCGATGATGTGGTTATTTTGGGCGCGACAAACTGGTCTTATAGTGGGCTTGAACTCTGGCACAATACGGATGTATTGATAAGAGACAAGGAAACGGTAGATTTTTTTAAAAATTATTTTGAGGAAAAATTTAGCAAGGACTGAGACCTCAGTTAGCGAGAGGTGAAATTATGAAAAATGAAATGGATATTCTCGGAATGAATGAACAGGCAAGGATTTGTTGGCTTAAGGCGAATCGAATCACCCTGATAGTCGTTGGAATAGTCTGGATAGGTATGATCGTTCAGCAGCTGTTTATGGGTAATCGCCCCTGGTTCCTTATAGTTATGGTACCGGTATTTGCACTACTTCGGTTCGCTGTCTATAGTTATTACAAGAAGACGATGTTAAAATAGACGATTTTGTAAAATACTGCCTGAGAAAGTTACAGAACATTGCGGATTTAACAGGTATAATTATTGCCCACGAAGGACACGGAGCACACTGAAGGTCAGAAATAAAGAATTCCGTGTTCTTGGTGTTTTCCGTGGGAGTTAATAAAGTCCACTCAGTGTATAAACCTCCTCCCCCCTACCTTGCTCAGTTACTACCCGGTTGAGTCAGGGAGATATATTGTGTCATAGTGTCTTTATGTCATATTGTAAAATTTCTATAATTTTTAAGATTAATTCGTTCGTTTTATTCGTTTATATTATAAATCAAGAAATAATAAAAGTGACATAAAAATGGTGATGGAATGAGTGGGAAGAATAAACCACAAAAGATAAAATCTGGTTATAAGTAATCCTGGCACAGAAAAAGAACGGGATGATGACATGAAAAACATTGGAGATAAGGAGGACAGGGACAAAGAATTGATTGGAAAGATAGTGGAAGGCGATGAAGTGGCTTTTGAAGAGATAGTGAAGAAATATGAGCGCCGTGTTTGGAATACAATCTATCGCTATATTGGTGAATCTGATGAGGTAGAAGACGTCGCCCAAGAAGTTTTTATAAAGGTATGGCGTCACGCCAAAAGCTTCAAAGGAAAATCCAAGTTTTCGACCTGGCTCTATAGAATCGTGGTTAATCAATGCTTAAACTACAGGGGTAGGCATAAGGAAAAGCCCGCATCTTTGGATGAGATAATGGAACATGGAAGGACTCCCGATTCACTCAAAGTTGAGATCGGGGATGAAGAAAAGCCAAAAATCGTGAGAAGGGCAATCGATGAGTTACCGGAGAGGCAGAGAATTGCACTGGTATTATCCAGGTTCGAAGGGAAATCTTACAGAGAGATAGCCCAGATTATGGGAGTATCTCTATCATCTGTTGAGTCCTTAATTTTCAGAGCCAGAGCTATCCTCAAAAAGAAATTGCTTCCTCTCAGAAAAAAAGGTGAAATTTAACCGCAAGTTTCTAAAAAAATCCCTGTCTAAATAAATGAAGGAGGAAAAATGAAATGTTCACGCATAAGAAGAAGACTTTCTGCCTTTTTGGACGGAGAAGTATCCGAAGAAGAGAAACGGCAAATATTAGAACATCTGAAATCCTGCCCCGATTGTCAAGGAGAATTAGAAACTCTGCATCAGTTGTCAGATTCTCTCGATTATTTTGAGGAGATAGAACCTTCGCCCTATTTCATGATTCGTCTGAAACAGAGGATCGCCGAACGAGAAGCGAGAAGCCCTATTCGCTTTCCATTCTTGCAGTGGACAAGGCGTGTTGCTGTCCCGGTGGGCGCCACGGCACTCGTTATCTTTTCCATCTTTCTGGGAGGTCGTCTGGGAAACGCGATCTATCAGGCAAAGGCAGAAAGTGAATCGAGATTGGATACGGAATTTGCCGAACTCCTCTGTGTTAACTCACTCAATGACTTTTCTTCAGGTTCTTTAAGTGATGTGTACAATGACTTATTAACCGGGGAGGGAGAATGAGTAAAAGAACTCTTGTTATAATCCTCGTCATCTCGGTTTCGATAAATCTGGCGGCGATACTGACTTTCGGCTACCATTGGTGGGAGGTACGGAATTTCAGAAGAGAGATGCCTCCGAGGTGGATAGATAGAGGACCAAATTTGCGGCGAGGCCTTCTGAAACACAGGCTCGATTTCACGGAGGAACAGATAGATGCAATAAATGCAAGGCGTGAAGAGATGAGACCAAAAATGCTCTCTCTGAGGAAAAAAATGCTTACAAAAAGAGAAGAACTGTCAAGGCTAATGAGAGAAACCGAACCAAATAGGGAAAAAGCAGATAGTTTAATTAGAGAGATTACCTCTTTGAGGGCAGAAGTTGAAACTCGTGTTTTTGAGAGTTTATGCCAGATGAGAAATATACTCACTCCAGAACAACAGAAGCAATTTATACGGCTCTATGAACGAAGATTGCATCCAAGAGGAATGCCCCCGCCTCCTCCAGAAGAGCCTCCTGGGCAAGGGATGCAAGGCCGTGGGAGGCCGGAAAGAGGAGAGCGTGGAATCCGATGAAATCGCATCAACTCGAGAGTAATCACATCACCACAGACTCACCGGAGAAGGGGGCTGGTTTTTCAGCCGGCCCCTTCTTTAAATCAAGGATGAGGAGATAAAAATGTTTCAAGTAAATACTATAGGGCTGTTTACGAAAATCGCAACCCCTATATTTTTAGTGGGGTTGATTCTAAACAGCGGTTGTGGTGGTAAAGCACTGGAAATGCAAAGTCAATGGTCGGCTGAGCCGATCAATGTCGATGGTCAGATGGAGGACTGGTCGGATACGCCCCTGACATATTTTGAAGACGAACAGGTAAGCTTGGGGCTACTTAACGATGACGAAAATCTCTATATCCTCTTCTGCACCAGGAGTCAGACCTGGGAGCGACTGAATCGGATGAGCGGTGTGACCATGTGGCTGGATGAGACAGGAGGAAAGAAAAAGGATTTCGGTATCCGTTATATAGGCGGACCCTCCCTTTCCGAAATGCAAAAGTCGGGAATAGTTAGTGAGCGCGGTCTCTTGGACAGTTTGATCCCTGAACAGAAACGGCGCCTCATACGGGAACGGGAGACTATTGCCAATCAAATCGAAGTTCTCTTCGAAGAGGGAAAGCAAGAAATAATCATACCGGCGGATGGTTCCAGGGGGCCAGCTGTTGGTACTGCAGTTCCCCAGGGTATCTACACATATGAGTTCTGTATTCCACTGCGGGAAAAGAACGGTGATTATTACTTCATCAAGCCACAACCACCGGGACAAACCCTCGGTATCGGATTGGAGTGGGGAGGCATTGGCACGAGAGACCTTCATCGCTGGGCGGACGAGATGGGTGGTGAACGCGGTAGCGTAGGTGGAGGCATGCCGAGAGGAGGTATGCCGAGAGGAAGTATGCCAGGTGGTGAACACGGCGGCGGGATGCGTGAGAGGCAAATGCCCCAAAAACAGGAAATCTGGATAAAAGTCCGTCTTGCCCAGAATCCACATTCAGGTAAGGAAGGAGATTAAGGAGGTGAAAAATGGCTTTAAAGTTACATTTTCTATTTCTCCTATGCGTGGTCATCTTAAGTAACAACTCCTTTGCAGCAGAGCCGTTATCCCTGGATGACTGCATCTCCCTCGCAAGAGAAAATAACGCCACACTCATTCGGGCAAAAACAGCAATAGAAGAGGCTCGTGCGGGTGTGACGGCTGCCTATTCATCGTATTATCCGAGCATAGGCCTCTCTGGCGGATACAGAAATGAAAAGGGATTTACAGGGGAAAGGGAAGATAACTACTCTACAAGCATTGGTGTTCAATATCCCATTTTTAGGGGAG
Organism: Caldifarciminota bacterium UBA3073; assembly: GCA_002366725.1. Taxonomy (GTDB): domain Bacteria; phylum Hydrothermota; class UBA3073; order UBA3073; family UBA3073; genus UBA3073. Next base: position 26,182 of record DFBT01000085.1, on the reverse strand, counting down.
GATATGTTCGTGCCGGCACAAAGATCGCAAAAGCCAGAGTGAGAGTGGCGGAGGAGAATTATCGTCTTACAGAAAGTAGAATAATCCTCGCCGTGAAAGAGGCTTTCTTTGAAATCTTGCAGAAACAAGAGCAGATTACACTCGCAGAGAACATTTTTGAAAGACGAAAAGAAGACATTGTAATTATCAAATTGAAATATGATGCGGGTAGAGAAAATTTACCTGCTGTAAAAGAAGCAAAAGCAAATTTATCACAGGCAGAATATGATAAAATGAAGGCGGAAGATGAACTCTCGCTTGCAAATGCGGAGCTCAACCTGCTTCTTAACAGACCGAGAAAGAAAAAAATATCCATAAAGTGCAGAAATAAGACGCTGGAGTTTCCCCCGCTTGATAGTTTAATCGGGGAAGCAAAAACTGAAAGACCCGAAATATGTGCTGAAAAAGCTAACAGAGATATGCTGGAGGCTCAAGTTAGTCAGGCTAAGAGTAACTATTTTCCAACCCTTTCCCTGTCATCTTCGTATGGTTGGCGGGGTAATGAATTTCTGGAACAGAAAAATGATTGGAGTGCGGGGATAAGCCTCTCATTTCCTATATTTGATGGTTTTTCGACCAGGGCAAATGTCAAAGAGGCTGCCCTATCACTTAAAGAAGAAGAGATAAAACTAAAGGAACTGGGTGTACAGATAGAGAAGGAAGTGGAACAGGCTTGGGTCAACTGGAAACTGGCGGCAAAAAAACTTGAAGTTTGTGACGAGATATTAAAAGCAGCTCGCGAGATGTACCAACTAACAAAACTCCAATATGAGCAGGGGCGGACATCTTACTTTTTCCTTCAACAGAAAGAGAACGCCCTTACCCAGGCAGAATATAATTATGCTAATGCCCTGTTTAATCTGCATATAACCGGTGCAAGGTTAGAAAAGGTTTGGGGAAGGAGGGAGTCATGAGAAAATTGTGGATAGCAATCATTCTTGTAATAGCCATAGGGGTTGGATTTCTCTTTTTTCAGAAAAAGAAATCGAATAATTCAAATCAATCCGAAATTGAAACTGCCACAGTAGGGCGTGGGGATATAGAGGTCAAAGTGCTCTCCACAGGGACTATTCAGCCATATACAAGGGTGGAGGTCAGCTCACCTGTCAACGGAAGGGTAGATAGGTCAGAAGTCAATGAAGGGGATATAGTCAAGGAAGGTGATATCCTTGCCTGGATTTCCAGTGAGGACAGAATTGCACTTCTGGATGCAGCCCGTTCGGCTCTGGAATCCGCACAAGAGGGAAATGATCAGGAGGCTATCAAAGAGGCAGAGATGGCTTATGAAATTGCCGAAAAATCTTACAAACCGGTGCCTCTTACTAACTCAATATCTGGCGAAGTAATAAATCGCTCCTGTGAGCCGGGACAAAATGTCTCTACACAAAGTATTCTCTTCGTAATTTCTGATAGACTTGTGGCAAGTGTGGAAGTGGATGAGGCGGATATAGGCAAGATAAAATTGGGGCAGGATACCTGGATTGTGCTGGATGCATTTCCGGATGAACGGCTCAAAGGAAAGGTCACCAAGATTTCCCGTGAGGGAAGATTAGTATCAGATGTAGTAGTCTATGATATAATGGTAGAACCCTCAAGGGTGCCATCCCATTGGTCATCAGGAATGACAGCCAATGTAGAATTCTCTATCGAAAAAAGCCAGGATGCTCTCATAATTCCCAAGAGTGCAGTAAAAGAGCGAAAAGGAAGAAAATTTGTCATTGTACTGGCTGACAGACCGATACCACGGGAAGTGGAGACAGGTATCTCCGATGGAAGGATGATTGAGGTAATCAGTGGACTGAAAGAAGGTGAAGAAATAGTCCTTATGAGCGAAGAAGAAATCTCAAAGCAAAAGGGTGCTATGAAACCACCAATGGGCATGATAATGAGGAAACCGAGATGATAGAGTTAAAAAATATCCACAAAACCTATAGGATGGGGGATATAAAGGTCCCTGCCTTAAGAAATATCTCACTTAAAGTGGAAGAAGGTGAATTTGTTGCCATCATGGGACCTTCAGGTTCAGGCAAGTCCACCCTTCTGAATATATTAGGCTGTCTTGATGTTCCCACCAGTGGTCAATGTCTGTTAGGTGGCATAAATGTAAGTGAGTTTTCCGATTACGAACTTGCCGGGATACGGAATGAGAAAATAGGGTTTGTCTTCCAGACCTTCAACCTCTTACCACGTTTAACAGCACTCAGTAATGTAGAACTTCCCCTTATCTATGCTGGCAACCAAAAGGAACGAAAAGAAAGGGCAATAAATGCGCTTCAGGCTGTAAATCTTGAAGAGAGAGCATCTCATAGACCGAGAGAATTATCTGGTGGAGAGCAACAGAGAGTTGCCATAGCCCGCGCGATTATAAACGAGCCAACAACAATCCTTGCAGATGAGCCGACCGGTAATCTTGATTCCAAAGCAGGCGAAGAGATAATGTTAATCATTTCCGAGCTCAACAAAAAGGGCATCACTATAATTATGGTTACGCATGAAGAATCGATAGCTTCTCACGCAAAAAGGGTTATAAGGCTAAAGGATGGGGAAATTATCAAGGACAAGAAAATCTCTAAAAGTGATGAAATCAGCCAGAGTCCTACACCAACGCGACAAGAGAAAAAAAGGAGGACATTTTCACTTAGTGAATTGAAAGAAAGCTTAATTATGGCAGTATCTTCTATCTCTTCAAATAAACTCCGAAGTTTCCTGACAATGCTTGGAATTATTGTGGGAGTATCGGCTGTGATTGCAATGATAAGTATTGGTCAAGGTGCAGGTGCTCAGATTACAGAACATATCAGTCAGTTGGGAGCAAATCTCTTGATGGTGCGTCCGGGAGCCTTTCAAAGAGGACCCGCCCGAACAGTAACGGGAAACATTACCTCTCTTACTTATGAGGATGCTCAGGTTATTGCCGAACAATGTCCGTCCGTTGCTAAAGTTGATCCATCGTATTCCAGAAATGCTCAGGTAGTCTATGGAAATAAGAATACCAATACGATTATAAATGGCGTGACACCGAATTTTCCAGAGGTGAAAAATTTTCCAGTTGAACAAGGTTCTTTTTTGACTGAAGAGGATAACCGACTAATGCGTCGGGTAGCGGTTCTGGGAAAAACGGTGGTCAAAGACCTTTTTGGAGAAGAAGATCCTGTAGGACAATATATAAAGATTAAGCGTAGCATTTTTCAGGTTATTGGCGTAATGAGCGAGAAAGGCAGTAGTGGGTGGAGAGATGAGGACGATATCATATTTGTTCCCTTGAAAACCGCACAGAAACGGTTATTTGGGGTAGATTATGTATCAATTATCAATGTAGAGGCGAAGAGTGAGGATGTTATGGATAAAGCAACTTCTGAAATCAAAAGTCTTCTTCGCGAAAGACATAGAATTCAAAAGAGTAAAGAGGATGATTTTAGCATCTTATCTCAAGTAGAAATTCTCTCTACTATGCAGACAACTACTAAGACATTCACTATGTTACTTGCTAGCATTGCTATGGTTAGTCTTATCGTTGGTGGGATTGGGATTATGAACATTATGTTTGTATCTGTTACTGAGAGAACAAGAGAGATAGGCATCCGCAAGGCAATTGGCGCCCAGAGACGCGACATTCTCAGTCAATTTCTCATTGAGGCAATTATTGTATCATTGAGTGGCGGAGTAATTGGTGTTATTTTGGGCATATTTGTCAGCAAACTTACAAGCCAGTTCGCGGGCTGGCCAACGGTCATTACCTCTTTCTCCGTTTTATTATCCTTTTCCTTTGCCTTTACAGTAGGGTTATTCTTCGGATTCTATCCAGCACGTAAGGCATCGCTTTTGAACCCAATTGACGCATTGAGATATGAATAAACAAGTTAACTGAGGTCGGCTGCAGCACTCCCCACCTTATAAATCCCATCTATTTCTTAAAAACGCAGATAAAAACTTTAATGAAATTTTTTGAGGAAAAAGTGAAACTTTTGCTCGGGTTTCTCGTATAACATAGTGAACACTGTGAGAATAATTGAAATTTCATCGATAATAAAAAGGAGGAAAAATGTTGGGAATAATCGGAACAGCTCTTATAATTGCGCAGATATCGGCTCCTATAAACAAAGACGCCGATAGAGACCGGGTACCATTTGCTGGATGGATGCCCGAGATAGTCGTTACCGCACCAAGATATTGTGAAATAGATGAAGATTCTATTCCATACATTGGTATGATGCCAGAATTGGTGGTAACTGCTCCAAGATATTATGGCGAAGATGATGAGTCAATTCGTGACGATGACATTACGCTTCTAAAAGAGTCACGGCAAAGTAGCGTTAAGGATACCGCATCTGAAGAGAAAGGTCTCTAAAGCCAATACCCTTTCTTATTCACAGTACTGATCTGCATAAAGCCCCCTCGAATAATCTCGCGGGGGCTTTGTGTTTATATCAAAATCCGTTTAATCCGTTTAATCCGCTGATATTTTTTACTTGACAAGCCCGCTTTTTAGAGGTATAATAGGCAATTAATCGTGGTTATCGAGAAAATGAGAAGGTGTAAATTTTGAATGATAAGGATTAGTAACATAAGTTTGAGCTACGGAGACAATGTCCTCTTCGATAATATAAGTTTGCTGATAACCAAGAAGAGTAGGATTGGATTGGTCGGCGATAACGGCACCGGTAAAACCACTTTGCTAAGAGCTATCCTGGGTGAGGTGCTTGCCGATGATGGAAATATTACGATCACAAAAAAAGATATAAACATAGGATACTTGCCTCAAGATTTAGTTGAACTCGAACCCATAAACATAATTGATTACCTGGAAAAGAAAAGCGGTATCTTGAAACTCAAGGAGTCTATTAAACACCACGCAGAAAAATTATCAACTTGTACCCCCGGAGTCGGAGAATATGATGTTATACTGAAGGAATACGAATCTGCCGTAGAATCATTTGAGATGAAAGATGGCTATTCATTTGAGGCAAATACAAAACGAATATTGAGTGGATTGGGCTTCAGGGAGCGTGATTTTCCCAAAAATTGTTCCGAGTTTTCCGGTGGATGGAAAATGAGAATTTTCCTTGCGGCAATTTTGCTTTCAAATCCGGACATACTACTTTTAGATGAGCCCACCAATCATCTCGATACCGAGAGTATGGAGTGGTTAGAACAATATCTTAAAGACTACAATGGCACAATCATAGCCATTTCGCACGACAGGGTATTTTTGGACAAAATTGTAACTCAAACAGCAGAACTTTTCAATCGAAAGATAACGATGTATAAAGGAAATTATTCATTTTACCTCAAAGAAAAAGAAAGAAGGTTGGAAGCACTTAGAAAGAAAATGAAGCTTCAGGAGGCGGAAATAAAAAGAATTCAGGCTTTCATTGATAGGTTCAGATACAAAGCCTCAAAGGCTAAGCAGGTACAGAGTAGAATTAAGATGTTGGAGAAGCTTGGCCTCATCAAGGTCGAAAAAAGCCCCGGAAAGGCAACTATAAGATTCCCGGAATGCAAAAGGAGTGCATACGAGGTTTTATCTGTGAAGAATCTGTCGAAGGCTTACAGGGATTTAAAGGTCTTTATGGGTCTGAATTTCGTTATTTACAGAGGTGATAAAATAGCCCTGGTTGGGGTTAATGGGGCGGGAAAATCCACTTTAACGAGGTTACTTAATAAAACAGAAAAACCAACTTCGGGTGAGGTAAAATACGGAGTAAATGTTAGAGTGGCTTATTTTTCACAGGAAAGTTCGAAAAATCTCAATTATGCTCACACAGTCTGGGAAGAGATCGATTCAACGGGAACAAAATGCACAGAACTTGAGAAAAGAAGTCTGCTTGGTGCCTTCCTCTTCTCTGGAGCCGATATCCACAAAAGGATTTCTGTATTGTCTGGTGGCGAAAAATCGAGGCTGGCTTTACTCAATATATTACTTCAAGATTCGAATTTGTTAATCCTTGATGAACCAACCAATCACCTCGACATTAAAACGGGGGAGATTTTTCAGAACGCATTGCTCAATTATACGGGTACGGTGGTCATCGTCTCGCACGATAGATATTTTTTGGATAATCTGGTTAACAGGGTGCTCGAAATGAGAGATAAAACATGTTATGAGTATCACGGCAACTATTCATATTTCATCGAAAAAAGGGCCAAAAATGAAGCAGAAAAAGATAAACAGATGGCAAACGACCTTGAGAGAGATAATGCCGGCAAAAAGAGCGCGTACGGTTATAAGACGAAGGAAGAAAAGAGACACGAGGCGGAGAGAAGAAACCTGCTTTACAGGACCGGAAAAGAACTAAATAAAAAATTGGAATCAACCGGTGAGAAGATCAATCAATTAGAGAAGGTGAAAGAAAAAAATGAATCCTTACTCTGCGACCCCGGTGTTCTAAAAGACCCCAAAAGGATTAAAACCCTGAAAAAAGAGATAAAAGTTGCACATAAAAAATTGAACAATTTATACACCGAGTGGGATAAATTGGTTATTATGCTCGATGGCATTAGTAAGTGAGCTCATGCGGGCTCTCATTTCAAAAAATAGTCCGTTGACTTTTTTCTTGACTGCATAAAAAAGTATACAACTTTTTTTTCTTGACAAGCTCATATTTTGGAGTTATAATAAGTCATTCGAGGTAAGAAACTGTATTCGAATGGATAAACGAGGAAGAATGGAGAAAAGAGATTATGGTTGGACGTGTGTGTTTTAAAACATTCTGGCGTGTGCATACTCGCTCAACGGAGAAAAAGAAAGGGCGATTGAGACACTGCAGAGGGCGGTGGAGCGGGGCTTCACGGATGTAGATTTCATAGAGAGAGACAGAGACCTTGAGCCAATCCGCCGGGAAGCGGGTTATCAAAAGATAATCGAAACTCTGAGGAGAGAGAAATAAAAGAGGAAATTTGCAATGAGACCTATCGTTAAATTTTTGGATAACGAGCTCTTAGAAAGAATCGTTTCGGAAGCGAGGGATGTCCTCTGTAAACTTGGCGTGGAGATACACAACCGGGGTATTCTTTCCATGCTGGGAGACTATGGTGCAAAGGTGGACATGCACAGAAACCATGCTCTTTTTACGGATGAAATCATAGACAGGACGTTAAAATCCGCTCCCGGTTCATTCAAGCTCTACGATGTGCTCGGTAATGAAACTCACGACTTCATCGGGTACAATGTTTATTTCACGCCCGGTTCTGCCGCACTGAACATCCTGGACTACAAAACCCGAAAAATACGCAAGCCCACAACAATGGATTATATAAAATACACAGAGGTTGTAAGTGGACTTGAAAACATTGCATCCCAGAGCACGGCATTCATACCAGCCGATGTAAACGAAAACATTTCAGACAGTTATCGTCTCTACCTTAGCCTTCTCTGCTGTAAGAAACCCGTTGTAACCGGGGCTTTTAGCGTCGAAGCATTCAATATTATGAAGGACTTACAGCTCGCGGTGCGCGGAACAAGAGAGAAACTGGCTGCAAAACCGCTTACAATATATTCCTGCTGTCCCACCTCACCCCTGAAATGGAGTGATGTCACATCGCAAAATTTAGTTGACTGTGCCCTCCACTCCATCCCGGTGGAATATGTATCTATGCCACTGGCGGGATTTATGGCACCCGTCACACTGGTTGGAACATTGGTGCAGCACACTGCAGAGACCCTGAGCGGTTTAGCGATAAGCCAGCTTACAAACCCGGGTACTCCAATCCTTTACGGGGGTTCACCCGCCATATTTGATGTTCGCTATGAGACAACACCAATGGGTGCGGTGGAAACACAGATGATAGACTGCGCCTACAACGAAATCGGAAAACATTTTGGCCTGCCAACCCAGGCATATATATCACTCAGCGATTCAAAGCGGCTCGATACCCAGGCTGGACTCGAATCGTCCATGGGGGCAACACTGGCTGTCCTGGCGGGTGTAAATAACATATCGGGACCCGGTATGCTCGATTTTGAAAACTGTCAAAGCCTCGAAAAGCTCGTTGTGGATAATGAAATCTGTGGAATGACCCTGCGTTTGATAAAGGGCATCGAACCCAGGGAGGACTTTCCGGCACTTCCGAGATTTGAGGAACTTCTAAAAGAGAAACATCTTCTTATATCAGAGCATACACTTCGTTATCTCAGGGAGGAACAGTATTTCCCCGGACCAGTAATCGATCGCGCAAACAGAGCCAGATGGCGGGAGGAGGGTGCTTTAACCCTCTTTAAACGGGCGCACAGAGAGGTGAAGAGGCTGGTGAAAGAATATGAGCCGTCGAGGCTGCCCGGTGAGGTAAAAAGAGAATTAAAAAAACTTATGGAGGGTGAGGCTCGTCGTTACGGGATGGACAGCTTACCATCAAGGGACTTATGAGAGAGATTATTCACTGTTCAATAAAAGATATAAAACCAGATGTAGATATAATTTTGAAAAGTCAGGGTGTATTTACTCCCCCGGAACCTCCAGAGAAGATTAATGCACTTCTTGATATGTCAATGGATCTTTTTGGGAAGCTCTCTATTCCTATGGGTATCATCTCGGAGATATCTATATCTGAATTTGAAGTTGTATACAGTGGAGAAGGACAAAATGAGAAAAATACACCCGTCAATGAAATTTTCCGACGGGCAGATAACCTGGCTCTTTTCACTGCCACACTCGGCGAAGGAATCAGCCGGGAGATAAATGAACTCTTCAAATTGAATGAATTTGCCCTGGGATGTATGTTAGACTCTGTCGCTTCCGAAGGGATCGAGAAGGTGGCTGAGATCGCTCAAAACCATTTTTCTGAATATCTCTCTAAAAGTGGACAGACAACCCCTTCAACAAGGATAATGAGGTACAGCCCGGGTTATTGTGGATGGCATATAAGCGGACAAAAAAAACTCTTTGAGTTTCTGCATCCAGAAGATATTGCTATCTCACTGACAGACAGTTTTCTGATGCAGCCATTGAAATCCGTATCTGGTGTGATGATCGCAGGGCCAAAAGAGATTCACCACTTTGAAGACAATTTTCCCTTCTGCTCTAAATGCAGTGGACATACATGTCGTGAGAGAATTAAATCGTTACGGTGATAATACAAATGATAAATTAACCCCAGATACGCACGGATAGATAAAAATAAAGAAGTTATCGGCATAGATGGGTGTCTCCAAAAAAGAGAACCGAGTAGAATTAGACAGGAAACCATCCGAACTCTATGTAGTTAACTCGTTGACAATACCGATATACAAGAAAGGCGAAGTAAAATGGACATATTGAAACAAATTTCTGAAAATTTGCGTGGGGGCAATGACAAAAAAGTTTTGGAGTTCACAAAATTGGCGATAGAACAAAAGATACCGCCAAAAGATATACTCGATGACGGCTTAATTGCCGGAATGGACACAGTGGGGAAACTGTTCAAGGCGCATGAAATATTTCTTCCAGATGTCCTGTTGGCTGCAAAGGCGATGTATTCCGGAATGGATGAATTAAAACCAATACTTATCAGGGAGGGAATTCCCACAATTGGGAAGGTGGTCATAGGCACTATCCAGGGCGATTTGCACGACATTGGCAAGAATCTCGTCGGTATTATGTTGAAAGGTGCGGGTTTTGAGGTCATTGACCTCGGCAACGATGTTTCACCCGAGAAATTCGTGGAAAGGGCAAAAAAGGAGAATGCCAAAGTCATAGGCATGTCTGCCCTTCTTACAACGACCATGCAGGGTATGAGAAAAGTAATAGACCTTCTAAATGAGCGAGGTTTATCTGGCGAGATAAAGACGATAATCGGCGGCGCTCCCGTATCGGAAGAGTTTGCGCGCGAAATAGGTGCAGATGCATACGGTTATGATGCCGCCAGCGCGGTAGACCGTGTGAAAAAACTCACAAGAGAGAAATGAGCAAAAGCCACACCTTCGGCAGGGAGGTCATCAGCCACAGATTACACAGATTAAACTATTTTTATCTGCGAAATCCCTATCCGAAGAGGGTAAACAGGTAAGAGTTTGTTAACTGATAAATTTTAATGCGAAGGGGTTAAAAAACAGGAAAAGAAGAAGTTGATATGAAGAAATTGCTTGAACGGTTAAAAGAAGGGGAAATACTGGTTGCAGATGGTGCAATGGGAACAATGCTGATGAAGCACCTTGAAGCGGGTGAATGTCCCGAATCCGTTAACCTCACACATCCCGAGATTCCGGAAGAAATCGCCGGTCTTTATTTTGATGCCGGTGCAGACATAATTCAGGCCAATACCTTCGGGGCATCCCCGCTGAAGCTCTCTCTTTATTCTATCGAGCATAAGACAGAGGAGATAAACAGAAACGCTGTTCTCGCAGTTAGAAGGGTCGTGGGAAACCGTGCTTACATCTCCGCCTCCTGTGGCCCAACGGGTAGACTTTTGAAACCATACGGAGATACCGAACCCAAAGATGTGTACAACAGTTTTGAAAGACAGATAAAAGCCCTCATTGACGCCGGGGTCGATGTAATATGCATAGAGACGATGACCGATCTGAGAGAGGCAACGCTGGCGATTAAGGCGGCAAAAAACATTTCTCCCTCACTTTCCGTAATGGCAACGATGACATTTGACTCAACACCGAGGGGCTTTTACACTATAATGGGAATAGACATTGAAAAGGCAGCATCGGGACTTGAAATAGCGGGGGCAGATATTATAGGTTCAAACTGTGGTAATGGAATAGAAAATATGATAAAAATAGCCCGTGAGTTCAAGAAATGCAGCGACCTCCCCCTGATCATGCAACCCAATACAGGTCTTCCAAAACTGCAAGGTAATACACCGGTATATCGCGAGACACCGGAATTTATGGCAGAAAAGGCAAAAGAGCTAATTGCCTCGGGGGTATCGATAGTTGGGGGTTGCTGTGGAACAACACCGGAACATATTCGTGCGATAAGAAAAATGGTTGATTCCCTTTCGATTGGACGCCGATTAACGCAGATGAACACAGAAAAGTGGCAGAATTAGTATTGAGATGCTGCTCGTCACTTTAGGACAACATCGGTAAGAGGCAGATGCCTGTCCACTGCCTATATAGGTCTTATAAAAGGCGGGATTTATTGTTAAGGTCTTCACAATAGTGAAGATTGAAAGGAGAGGTTATGATGGTTAGAGAACTCGCTGTAATGAGCTATATCGCTCTCTGTGGAGTTGCTTTATCTGGTGCTCCTCAGGACGAGGTCACGCTGCTGCGGTGGGCGGGTCCTCCCGGCTCAAGACCCGGAACATTTAAGGAGTGGATTGCCGTTCACCCGTACACCAATTTTTCCGTTAAAACGGGTAAAATGGTTATCGGCGATGGCAGGTCGGGCATCGTAGCAATTATTACCGAAGAGAGTATTACATCCTCACTCACGAATGAATTGAATCAACTCATACTCGATCTCCAGCAAGAGGGTTACACCGTGATGAGTTATGAGGTCTCCGGTGGTCCACCGGACAGTCTTCGTTCTTTTCTTTATGACCTCTATAACTCAGATAATATTGAAGGGGCATTGTTCATTGGCAACCTTCCCATCGCATGGTTTCAGGTAGCGAATGACTTCAATGAGTATGGTTATGCGGAATGGCCCGTTGACCTATTCTATATGGACCTCGATGGTGAATGGTCAGACGATTTCAGACATGTTGGTGACGGTCTCGTTCCGGGACAGGATAGCATATTTGATGGCCATTCGGGCAACTTATCCCCGGAAATATATATCGGCAGGTTGGTACCCACGGGGATCGGTTATGATACACTTCTCATAAAAAATTACCTCACAAAAGATGATGCCTATCGCCGCAACAACATTGAGCTGCAACACAGAGCTATGGTTTATGTTGATGATGACTGGGAATATTGGGCGCCTTCATGGAGCTCGAATGTCTCCCTACTCTACGATGATGTCCTTTGTGTCTCCGACCCCAATACAACCAGGGCAAGCGACTACAGGGTCAGGCTTGATACTGTAAGGGCATGGGTCTCTGTCTTCGCACATTCGTGGCCGGGTGGTCATCAATTTTACTATAATGACCATAACTCTGTTGATTACTACTGGTCTTCAGAATATACAAGTCAGGATCCACCGGCAAATTTCTATAATCATTTTGCCTGTTCATTTGCCCGATACACGGAAAATGGTTACGGTGGTGGAAGGACAATCTTTAATCAAAATTACGGAGTTGGTGCCATCGGCTCAACAAAGACCGGCAGCATGCTCGAATTCTACTTTTTTTATCTACCTCTCTCCCAGGAAAAAACAATAGGTGAGGCATTTAGGGAGTGGTTTGCGCATATTACTCAATGGGGAGTTAGCTTTGACGAACTCTGCTGGCACTATGGAATGACCCTTCTGGGTGACCCATTTCTTAAACCCTCGGGACATGATTTATCATCTTGTGTTTGCACCCTGAGCGTTGCAGATGGATGTGGCCCTCCCCTATCGGAGGATAATCCCATAAATATTGAACTCGATAACCCAATGGGAATTACGGGTGTTCAATTTCTCCTGAAATTCGACGGCTCACTACTCACGGTGGATAGCATTGCCACCACCTCCCGCAGTTCTTTTATGAACCTTGGATACAGCATATGTCCAGATTCAGTGAGGATTTCGATGCAGAGTACGGTACGAGATTCCATCTTACCTGGAGAAGGACCTATCGTTGAGGTGCTATTTGATGTTGACGACGGTGCTGTTTTTGGCGATAGTACACAGTTACATCTTGAAGACTGTGTACTCTCGGGTGCCTTCGTACAGTTCACCTTTTGTGTTTCTGAGAATGGTTTGTTTTACTTTATTGATGTTCCTCCGATTCCCTCCCCTATTACCCCCGATAGTGGTTCATTCATAAGCGATAATACACCCCTGTTTGACTGGTGCGATGCAACATGCGCCACTAAATACTGGCTGCAAATAGAGGATGACATCGGTTTTCCCTCACCCCTGATAGATGATTCTACACTCACATCTTCTGTCTATATACCAACCAGTCCATTGGCCGATAGCCTCTATTATTGGCGCGTGTGTGCTGGAAACAGATTTGGATGGTCAGATTGGTCGTCCCCATTTAACCTCACAATTGATACCCGCCCGCCGGTTATAGAATCGACTACGGTATGGTGTGATACGAGTTATATGGGTCCGTTTGAGATTTATACAGATGTGGGTGATGTTAACGGTGTGGATAGTGTTTACTTGTGTTACAGGACGGATATCGGTCCCGAATGGACATATCTGCAAATGACTCCGATAGAAACCATACACTACTTTGCCGAAATACCGGAACAGGCTTCACACAACACATTGGTCAGTTATTACATACGGGCGTGCGATATAGCCATCGCTCCAAATGTATCTACCGACCCTCCCAATGCACCCGACAGTTGCTATACATTCACCGCAGGGCTCGTGGGGGTTGAAGATGCGGAGGATGAGAAGCCGAGCAAGTTCTTCGCCGGTCAAAATTATCCCAACCCATTCTTCAAGAAAACTACCATATCGTTTGGCTTACCCATCGATTCCAGGGTTTATATGGCGATTTACGATATACTTGGCAAGAGGGTTGCAACCCTGGTGGATGAGCAATTGAAAGCGGGTTACCACGAGATCAAGTGGAATGGTATCGGTAATTCGGGCCGCAGATTGCCGGCGGGTATCTATTTTTATCACATGAGAGCCGGCAAATTTGAATCGACCCGAAAGATGTTCATCGTGCGATAATTTCTTAAGTCGTTGGGTGGTAAGGCAGGCATCAGCATTTTCAGGACGCAGATTGACGCAGATTGACACAGATATTTTAAACAAGTATTTTTCAAATGAAAAATAATCAGAAAAGATGTGTGCATTATCCATCGAGAACTTTGGAGTGCTGTAGTATGAGTTACACATCATGAATCAATGTTAAGAGACAATTACATCTACCGGGAGAATTGTGATGATGGTGATCTTTTTCGATCTCGGCACGACACTGGTTTATTCGACCCCATCTAAGGAAGAGGTATTTCGTCTAATCTGCTTAGAGCACGGCATCAGGTTGGATATAGAGGAGATAAGAAACGCATATAAAAAGGCAGATGTAATTTTTGGTGGTTCAGCCTATCTTAACTATAAGGGAAGAACAAATGAAATGTACGAGAGTCTCGATAAATTTTTACTCAATGAATTGGGGGTGCGCAATGATAAATTGGCTAAAATTGTATCGAGTGAGTTCGACCACTTCATACAGTGGAAAATATATCCAGAAGTGGATTCCACGCTATCCTATTTATACGACAGAGGTTATCAGCTTGGTATCATATCCAACATAGATTCTCGAATTCTGTACATACTCAGGCGCGTTAAAATAATGAAATACTTTTCCACCATTACCTATTCCCAGGAGGTGGGCGTTGAGAAGCCCGATGCTAGGATATTTCAGATTGCCCTGATGAAATCGAATGCTTCGCCGGGGGAATCTTTCCACATTGGGGATAATTATGAACACGATGTCCGGGGAGCGTTATCTGTTGGCATGATCCCCATTCTTATAGATAGAGAAGGCAAATATCCAGATGTTAACTGTTTGAAAGTAAGCCAGTTGTACGAGACTATAAGTATAATTGAGAGGAGATAATAATTGAGAAAAACATCCTGAAAATAAGTGATCTCGGTTATGTAGATTTTATGAGTAGACAAACCGTCGAATGGAGGAATTTATGAATGACTATAGACTTTTTTATGGGTTTTATGACCAGATATATGACCCGTTGTCAAAGAGAGGTGAAGAACGAAGAGTAAGGACAATGGAACTATTGAAAAAATATAGCGATAATCGGGAAAGTATTTTGAAGACGACTTCTATCTCTGGTTTCCCTGGATTGTAGAATTCATTCTAAAAAGAAATGGATTTAATAAAATTAAAAGTATCAAATTAGAAGGTGCCCACTGGATAATGAAGGGGAGAAAGTGAAATGCTGTTTACAACGAGTGGCAGCCACTCAAAGAAAGTTACGCAATGATTTTTCATTCGATGATTGTGCAATTGCGAAATAATGAAATGAGGTGAATGATGTTAGGAGCGAATCTCAAGGTTTTGCCTGTTCTGGTTTGTAGAAAGGAAGAACGGTGGGAGAAGACCTTTGGGAAGACTGTAGAAGAACTCGGGGATAATCTCTCGGGGAAAGTCCAGGTCCTTAAAGGTTTTATAATCAACGAGGAGAAGGAAGTTTCCACGCTAAAAGAGTCCTTGACAGAAGCGGATGCCATTCTTCTCTATAAGCCCCATCTCGGTTTGGAAAACTGTGTGATCAAAATCGCTGAATTCGGCCTTCCTCTGATTATCTTCAACGAAGGAGGTCCTACACAGAAAGCTTTAGACGCCCTTGAATACATTTATCCCAGAAAGAATGTCTGGGTGGCTATCGATTATCACGATATAAACTCGTTGTTAGAGCTTCTCTTGGTTAAGAAAAAAATAGAAAATACAAAGATACTCGTCCTGAATACTGACTATCCTTTTTGGGAAAGATGGCTATCTCGTATTTCAGGGGGAATCGAAGCGATTAAGAATAAGTTTGGAATAGAGATCAAATGTATAAAGAGTGATAAGGTAGTAAATAAATGGAAAGATATGGACGAGGAACGGGCTAAGAAAATAGCAGACAAATGGATTGGAGAAGCAAAAAGTGTGCTCGAACCAGATGAGGGTGATGTTATTGCGGTAGCGAAATTGTACCTCGTAATGAAAGATTTACTGAATGAATATGAAGCAGAGGCGTTAACAATGGCTTATGGCGATGACCCATTGCCCGTTCCCTGTTTTGCCTATACTAACCTGAGAGATGAAGGGATACCCGCCGCCTGTGAAGCAGATATCAACTCCCTTCTCTCAATGATAATTCTGCACCATCTTACCGATAAACCCAGCTTTATGGGCGGTATAGGTTTTGAATCTGATATCAGTTTGACTATAGACCATTGTGTGGCTCCTCTAAAGATGAAGGGATATGATACACCACCGGGCTTTTATATATTAAGGGATTATCATAAGGAAAAATTTATAGGCAGTGTTACCGCCTTTGTAATGATGGACATTAATCAAGAAGTTACAATTTGCCGTCTGGACGGTGACTTAAGAAATATGCTTGTCGCAAAGGGAAGGATTTTGAAATGTGTGGACTTAGAAGATCATTGCAGGGTGACAGTCAAGATAAGAGTTGTGGACGCGAGAAAGTTTATTCACACCACATCTGGTAACCACCATGTTATGGTCTATGGTGATTACGGGGAGCGATTGAGGGAATTAAATGAACTATTTGGCATAGCTACAATTGAATCGTAGTGGTATTTTTAATTTCTGTATCCTTTGTGAAAAAGAGGTGGTAAATATGCTGAAAGGGTTAGAATATATCCTCATTGTGCTACTTATGGCGTCTTTTATATTTGCACAGAGCAGCGAGATTGAAAAACTCGAAGAGCAGGGCTATACTCGATTGGATGAGAAAGATTACGAAGGGGCAAGAGAACTCTTTAAAAAGATGATTGAAATAGCCCCTGATAACAGTTGGGGATATTATAATGTAGCCTGTTCTTATGGAAGAGAGGGTAACCCCGAGAGCACACTTATCTGGCTTGAAGATGCCTTCAAACACGGATTCAAGCAGTTTTCACACGCGCTTTACTACGACCCTGATTTAGAGAGCATAAGAAATTCGTCTGAATTTAAAAAAATCGTCTTCGATGCAACAGAAAGGCACAGAGGGAGTCTTCTTGAATGCGCCGAAAGATATCCCCAAAGGAGAGCAGATATCTATTGGGAGATTGCAAAAACCTATTCTGCTCAGAAAGAGATCGATAAAGGATTGGAGTATGTGGATGAAGCCATCAGAAACGGATTAAGTAATTTTAGTTGGAGAGGTCTTGTCGAACTCCGTAAGGATGAGAGGTTTTATGAAGTTGTGAGCGCGGCAATCAAAGAGACTTACGAGTGGAAAGGCACTCCGCAAGAGAAGATATGGGGTTTGATGCAGGTATACACCGAGGTTAAATATAACTTTGCAAATTTTGAAAATGTCCAGGGTTTAGACTGGGATAATCTTGTAAGAGAGTACATACCAAAGATAATGAAAGCGAAAGATAGGCAAGAGTATTATAACTTACTCCAGGAACTCATTGCAAATTTGAAAGATAATCATACACGCATAACACTGCCAGATGAACTGCGTGATGGATTGGATATGCCCCCTATTGAGGTTGAAGTAATAGAAAATAAATTTATCGTTATGAGAGTTGGTGATACAGAAGAGATGAAAAGAAATAATATATACCCTGGTCTTGAGATAAAAGAGGTAGATAGTGTTCCTGTGAAAGAATACTTTGAGGAAAAGAAACTACCTTATCTTGCTCTATCTCAAACACAACGAGAAAGGCTTGCCAATGTGTCCTCACTATTAAAGGGAAAGAAGAACAGTCCTGTTAAACTGACTGTTTTCGACTTAGATGGGAGCGAGAGGGAAGCCACCCTTACCAGAAATTCAGCACTGGGTAAAGGAAATAAATTCCCGTGGAGCACCGGAATAGACTCTCCACTGGTCGAGGTAAAAGAAATGGACAAAGAGATATTTTACTTCAACCTTCGCAGTTTTGCCTCAGATAAGACTGCAATTTTATTTGAAGAAGAAGTGGCTAAACTTGATTTAAAAGAGGTGAAGGGAATTATTCTGGATGTAAGGTATAATACGGGTGGTAATTCATCAGTAGGGGATAGAATAACCTCTCACCTTATAGAAAAGCCGATAAAAACGAGCAGGATATTCAAAGCAAGAGAGTATCGTCCTTTATACAGATTAAGGGGAATAGAACAGGACTGGTACGAGGCGGAGTCGTCTCTAACACCCTCAGTTGACGAGCATTATTTGGGCCCTGTTGTTGTCCTTATATCACGGTATACAGGTAGTGCTGCTGAGGATTTTCTCCTTCCTCTCAAGTACAATAAAAGAGCTGTGCTTTTGGGAGAGACAACATCTGGCGGCACAGGAAACGGTCTAAACACAATCCTTCCAGGGGAAGGAATGCTCAGGGTATGCATCAACACTGATGAATATGTGGGATGTGGCGTCTCACCTGATACAGAGGTATATCAAACACGGGATGATATATACAGAGGCTATGACAGGGTCCTGACAAAGGCTTTAGAGGTGATAAAAGAAAGTGAAAATTGATTTAGCAGAAGGATATTATGGAATGGTGGAAGAGTTTTTTTGATGAGCCTTATGGCGAGGCTATCTTAGAATCTTTTGAGGAGAGAGCATCGGGAGAGGTGGACTTTATCGAGGATGTGCTTTCACTCCCTAAGAACGCAAAAATCCTTGACCTCTGTTGTGGATTGGGAAGGCATTCTATTGAACTCGCAAAGAGGGGCTATGAGGTGACTGGAGTGGATGTAACCTCGCAGTACTTGGAGACCGCTCGAACGAAAGCAAAGGAAAAAGGAGTAGAGATAGATTTCATTGAAAGTGATATGCGAAATATATCCTTCTATGAGGAATTCGATGCTGTAATAAATATGTTTACTTCGTTTGGTTTCTTCGAAGAAGAGAATTACAATCTCAAAGTCCTTCAAAATGTTTCAAATGCCCTGAAACCAAAGGGTAAATTTTTGATAGATGTTATAAATCGGGACTGGATTATAAAAAACTATAAAGAAAGAGACTGGAGAGAAAGCGGTGAAGGTTTGGTTCTTGAAGTAAGAAAATTTGACCTTGCAAGGAGTATCAACTATGGCAAGCAGATAATAATTCGGGGAGAAGAGAGAATTGAGAAGAATGTTTCCCTTAGAATGTATTCATTTCATGAACTCAAAGCAATGCTTGAATCGGTGGGATTTGAGGTAATTGCATTCTATGGAAGTTTTGAGAAGGGAGAACTCACATTTGACTCTATGAGAATGAAAATCGTCAGCCGGAAAATAAAACAGTGACTTGCGCCGCCCGTAGGCGGGTAAGAAACAAATGGTTTTTGTAATCTAAAATCTCTTTTAAATCTCTTGAAAATCCCTGTTATAATCTCATTACAGCGAATATGATTGCATTGGTTCCGGTGGGTGAAATTGAGGCAAATATACTTGAGTATCTCAAGGACTCGCTCAAGGTGAGGCTTGCGAGAGAAGTTGTAATTGAATCAGAGCTCGATGTGCCCGGGTCTGCATATAACCCGAAAAGGAACCAATACTATGCAACACCCATTGTTAAGTCAATCTCTGATTCGGTAAATGGTTATGATAAAGTATTGGGTGTTATAGATTCTGACTTATGGGTTCCAGGACTTAATTTCATATTTGGTGAAGCGGAAGGAATAAGAGGGAAGACTGGCATAATCTCACTCTCTCGACTGAGGCAGGAATTTTACGGTCTTCCACCCGATACCAATCTTTTCTATGAAAGGGCACTGAAGGAAGCAGTTCACGAACTTGGTCATCTTTATGGACTTTTGCATTGTGCAAACCCAGGGTGTGTTATGCATTTCTCAAACAGCCTTCGGGATACAGATTACAAGGACTCCAAATTCTGTCCTGAATGTGTAAGAAAATTGCAACTTCAAGAATAAGGCAATATGGATATAATTGAGAGAAACTGGAACTGGTGGGCTTATTTCTGGAGGGTGAAACATCGCCAGACCATACCGGGAATCGACGATTATGATAAAAAGGCGGTAGTGTTTATTATAAAGGTTCTCGATATAAAAAGGGGGGAATCACTTCTTGACCTTGGTTGCGGGAGTGGTGAGCATATAAGACTGCTGGCAAAGGAAGGGATAAGATGTGTAGGTGTTGAGATTGCATCATCGCTTGTAGAATATTCCAGAAACAAGGCAAGAGAAGAAAAACTTGAAGTAGAATATCTCCCCAAAGATATGAGAAAGATTGACTTTTGTTCTGAATTTGAATACTGTATTCTAATGAGCGGAACCTTTGGCTTTTTTGATGATAAGGAGAATCTCAAACTTTTGAAAAAGATAAAAATGGCATTAAAACCTAATGGAAGACTTCTATTTGACTTGTCAAATCCTTATCGAATAAGAGAGAATTTAGGTAATAAATGGTGCAAGGTTGATAATGGATATGTGTTCATAAAGGATGAATTTGATGCAGAAAATGGGAGATTAGGAGGTAGATTCTTCTTCATTGACAAAGATAGCAGGATGAATATACTTAAAGGAGAATTAGGTTGGGAATTTACGAGAATTTATACCCTCCCTGAAATCAGGGATATGCTAAATACTGCTGGAATACAATTCCTCAAAGCATACGGAAGTATAGAATCTCCTTATGAGGAATATAAACCTCAGTCTCACAGGTTAATAGTAATTGCCAGAAAATAAATAAGCACAAATCCTATGATAAGCGGGAAGAACTTCGAGTCAGAGAGTGATTGATTGCTCTATAGTATCTTTTGTGACAAAAGTACGATAAATAGAGAATAAGGAGTCAATTTTTGAAGGAAAGTCAGGGTTTTACATCCATTCGAAGATTCTAAAATGTTAGAATGTTAAAACAATAAAATAAGGAGAAATTATGGGAAAAGAGATGGTAAGGAAACGTCCGATGAAGGAGATTCTTTATCGTGAATCAAGAGTAGCAAGTGCAATAGGGAACCCAGCAAAATTTTCCATAATAGACATACTCTTGAAAAAGGGACCATTGCCCTTATCTGAGATTTCTGAGGCTATTCACCGCTCCAAATCGGCTACCTGTTATCACCTTTCTAAACTTAAGAGCCTGGAAATCGTAAGATATGAAACTCAAGAAAAAGGAACCATCTACTGGATAAAATACCCAAAGGAACTGAAATCGATTATGAACTCATTAAACTTATTTGTGAAACGCTCCTTCAAAGGCGTTGAGCATGAGGTATAAGACAAGACTTCATTCCATGATTCTAAAATGTTAGAATGATAGAATAGAAGTGTTAGATACAGAGTTAGTGCTTGCAGGCTCCTAAGGATTGCAAAATTTTACGATAAGACCCATAGAGACTCCAGAATGCATCTGGAGACGGCGAAATTTGTCTTCAACCATTGGCTCAAGCCAGAATACACGGTTCTGGATTTGGGGGCAGGAACTGGCACATTTGGTTGGCACATTGATCACAGCATAAGAGGTCCGTACCTTACGGTGGTCACCCAAATTTTTGCTTTGCAAAAGCTTCTTTTATGCTGGGAGCGCTAGGCGAAATTGCTTATTAGGGGGTAGAAAATGATGAAACAAATGATGGAGAGAATGAATTGGGACGAAAAGGCACTCCACTCTGAAATAGAATATTCAAAAGCGCTTGGAGGAAAAGCGGTAGAATATAGAAATTTCATTTATATCTACAATAAGTCCGTACCCTGGGGCGGAGATTTCAATCGTGTAGTCGGAGCAAAAATCTCTGATTTTAAATCTTTTAGCGAAATGGTAGAACAGGTTGAGAACATCCACAAAAAAAAGAAATTAGAAAGACCTGATCGTTACGATATTTACCCTCCTGCTTTATATGAGGGAATATGGAACAGTTTTCTTTCAAAGATGGGCTACAACTTGACGACAGTAATCTTCTTTTATTCACCGACAGTAGATAAAAACCTCTCATCAGAACTTACATTATATTCACCCTCTGAAAGTGAATACATAGAATGGTTCCATCACCAACAAAAAACAAGAAGTTACTTTGAGGAAGAATGGTTCCAAAGATTAAAGCCACTTAAATTAAATTTTATCAAAATATTTAAACCTTATTGGCTATTAAGAAACCAAAAGATAGTAGGATGGATTTATTGTGCTTGCTTTGATGAATACTGTAGATTGTTTGAAGTAGAGATTGAAGAAGAATGTCGTGGATGTGGATTGGGAAGGATATTGTTAGATGCCATCAGGATTGAATGTGGAAAGCAAGGAGTAAGGTTTGTTCTTTTGCAATCGAGTGAGAGATTGAGAAATTTTTACGAGAGATCTAATTTTAAAGAGTGTACGAAAAACTCGGTTATACGGTTAAAATAAATGTTTCGCATAACACAACTTGCCTGACGGCAATCAGACAGATGTAAATATCTGTGTTCTAAAAATCGCCGAAGGTACTTTTTCATAGGTAAGTACTTATGGAATGGTTATGAAAGGGAAACTGCAACCTAAAGTAGCATTAGTATCACTATTGGTATCTTCTGATAGGAAACAGAACTTTTCACGCTCAATGCAAATTGTGGAAAGATGCCATAATGAGGGATGTGGACTTGTTATCTTCCCCGAATGTGCACTTACAGGACTCCCAACCGAGCAGTATGAGTCCGATATTAAACTTGCGGTAGAAATTCCCGGAGAAATGACCACCGCAATTGGAGCTTTTGCTGAATCCCATAACCTCTATATAGCAATAGGACTTTTAGAAAAAGAATATGAAAGACTATATGATACGGCTATACTATTTAATAATAGAGGTAAAATTATACTTAAATATCGAAGGATTAATCCCCAGTGGCACAGCCGAGGTGTCCCAAAAGATTTATACATGGAAGGTTCTACTTTTACTGCAGTTTCCACACCATTTGGCAAAATAGGATTTGCAATCTGTGGAGATATGTGGGATAAGCAAGTTATTTCTATGATACAGAAAGCAAAACCTTGCTATTTAATCATTCCAATGGACAGATGCTTCGAAAACCAGACCTATGACCAAGACCGATGGGAAAAAGAGGAAAAATTGGCATATACCCAGCAGGTTGCAAAGATTGGTATTACCTCTTTTTTGGTTAATTCTTTTGAAACAATGGAAGAAGGTGCCAGTTTTGGCGGCTCATTAGTAGTGTCGGCTGACGGGGAAATCTTGAGACAAAGCAGAATTGGAAAACCATCCATCCTATTTTATGAGCTTCCAAATAAATCTCAATGAAAGAAGGATGTTATGCAGAATCCATATCTGAGAGGCAATAGTGTGTACCTTCGTCCCGTTGAAGTTAGTGATGCTCCTCTAATTCAGGGATGGCACAATGAGCCTGAGTTAAGAAAATTGTCCGGTGCACCAAGATTGGTTTCTTCTCTCCTTACTGAAGAAAAAGATATAAAGGATAGCCTTGAGTCCGAAGATGAGGTGTATCTTATGATAGTTAAGAAAGCAGATAATAAACCGATCGGTTTTATTCGTCTCAATGGTTTGACCTCATTTGAGCGGACAGTCTGGCTAAGAATGAGTATAGGTGATAAGACCTCTTGGGATAAAGGCTACGGGAGTGATGCAATGAGATGTGTTCTGTATTGGCTATTTTATGAAGTAAACATCCATCGTGTTGAACTTGAGACTTATGCTACTAATGAGCGTGCCCTCAAATTCTTTGACCATATCGGATTTAAGAGAGAAGGTGTGAGACGTCAAGCCCATTTTGCCGACGGAAAATATTATGATATTGTATGCTTCGGCTTGTTGAG
This sequence comes from Caldifarciminota bacterium UBA3073, assembly GCA_002366725.1. Lineage (GTDB taxonomy): Bacteria > Hydrothermota > UBA3073 > UBA3073 > UBA3073 > UBA3073. Next base: position 2,719 of record DFBT01000085.1, on the reverse strand, counting down.
AAATGAATTTCATTGCGAAAAAGGACGAAAGTATGACCGGAAAAGAACTTGAAATAGAAAAAAGAAGAGAGAGGGGAAGAAGCCAGCGTTTTATGATAAAAAATGTTGGCACCGAACCCATATTCTCGCTCTTCTCCGTGAAGTCAGTATCTGGAAATACCTATCGTGTTGAGATAAGGAGTATCAGCGAACTTATCAACAGGTGCAGCTGCCCGGACTATGAAACAAACGCCCTTGGAACATGCAAACATATAGAGGCGACCCTTATCTGGCTTAGAAAAAATTTTCCAAAAGAATTTAGGATGGCTAAAAAAGAGGTAAAGAAGAGTTTCCTTACACTTTCCTACGATGGTGATATCACACGAATAAGACTTGTGAAGAATACACCAATTCCAGGAATAATTGAAAAATACTTTTCCGATGATGGATATCTCAAGGGGTCTATCAAAGACATCAAACGAATGCTCGGGGAACAGCACGAGGTTGAGATTACCGATGAAGTAAAGAAATACATAAACTGCTACGAAGAAAAAGAAAACCTTGAAAAGGAGAGGGAAAGGCTTGTAAGGAATATTAAAAAAGGGAAAGAGAAATTTGTTAAACTCAAATACCCCCTCTTTCCCTATCAACTTCTTGGGAGCGTATTCCTATCCCTCACCCAGAGGGCGATACTCGCCGATGACATGGGACTTGGAAAAACCGTCCAGGCTATAGCCTCCAGTATATACCTTAAGAAATTGAAAAAGGTAAAGAGGGTCCTGGTGATCTCTCCCGCATCCCTCAAGCACCAGTGGAAGAGTGAGATAGAAAAATTCTGTGACGAGAAGGCTGTCGTTATTGAAGGGACCAAGGCGAAAAGGAAGAAGTTATATAATGAAAAATGCTTTTTCCATATTCTCAACTACGAGCTAACCTACAGGGACAAGGACGAAATTCTCTCCCTGAATCCCGACCTCGTCATTTTGGACGAGGCACAGAGAATAAAAAACTGGAAGGCAAAAACCACCCAGACCGTAAAGAGTATAAGAAGCAAATATGCCTTTATTCTCACCGGAACCCCACTTGAAAACAGACTTGAGGAACTCTACTCCGTTGTGCAATTTATCGATCCCATTCTTCTTGGCCCAGCCTGGAAATTTATGGAGAGATATACTGAGAGGGATGAATGGGGTGGGATTGCCGGCTATAAAAGACTGGACGAGGTGAGGGAGAAGATTTCCCCGATATTTTTGAGAAGGAGAAAGGATGAAGTCATGGATGACCTTCCACCCCGACTCGATGAAACCTACACCATTGAGTTAACCGGGGTGCAGAGGATGATTCACGATGCTTACAGAAGCGAACTTAAAAGTATCTATGCCAGAAACAAAGACAAGGATAAATGGCCCAAAGAAGACCTTGCAAGGCTTCTCGAACTCATCACCTATATGAGGGAGGTATGCGATTCCACGTTGCTCGTTGGGGAAACGGTAAAAAACCATTCAGCAAAGCTCAAAGAACTTTCACTCCTTCTCGACGACATCGTCATTGAGGGAGGGCATAAGGCCCTCATCTTCAGCCAGTGGGAAAGAATGACATCCCTCATAGAAACTCTACTTAATGAAATAGGGATAGGATATGAATACCTCTGGGGTGGGGTAAAACCAAAGAAAAGACCTCAGTTAGTTTCCAATTTTAATAAAAATCCCGAGTGTATGGTCTTTCTCTCCACGGATGCGGGTGGACTTGGATTAAATCTACAATCTGCATCGTATGTGATAAATATTGAACTTCCATGGAATCCGGCGGTTCTGGAGCAGCGTATCTCCAGGGCTCACAGGATGGGACAGAGAAAGCCGGTCACATCCATCAATCTTTTGAGCGACGATTCAATTGAAGACAGAGTATATAGCACGATCCAGAAAAAGAGAGAACTCTTTAATGCGGTGATCGAGGGGTATGGAACAGAGTTCAAGGTCGATTCAAGACAGGAGGAGTTGAGGAAATTGGTAGAGGTAATAATTGGAAAAGCATAAACCTCTCAAATCAAGAGTCTGAATGAAACAGTGGAATGACATATATAAAAAAGAGGGGAAAAATTACAAATATTACGATATAATGAAACCACATCAAGACATTGACAGAGTTACAAGGGTTTTTGAGGGAAGAAATGTAAGGCGAGTTCTTGATTTGGGTTGCGGGGCAGGCAGGCATATAGTGTATCTGGCGCGACAAGGCTTTAATGTGTATGGGATAGATATAGCAGCGGAAGGAATAAAAATAGCCAAAGAATCTCTAAGAGAGCAAAACCTTAAGGCAAACTTAAAAATCGGAAATGTTTTTGAGAGATTGCCTTACGATGACAATTTTTTTGATGCCATAATAAGTGTTCAAGTTCTACACCACGGAGAACTCAACGAGATCAAAGACGCAATAGCAGAAATTGAAAGGATTTTAAGGCCGAAGGGTATTCTTTTTATGACCTTACCCGGGAGATACTCAAATCACAAGGTCAGATATTGCCTTGTTAAAACTGCCAAAAAGATTGCACCAAGAATATATATTCCTACAATGGGCAATGAAAGAGGCATGATTCATTACATTTACAACAAAGAGATTTTGAGAAACCACTATAAGAATTTTAAGACCATAGAGATATGGAAGGATGATAAGGGATACTATTGCTTTTTAGGGAAGAGTAAGGAGGATAATAATGGAATGGTGGGAAGAATTATACGAT
>DFBT01000008.1 GCA_002366725.1 Caldifarciminota bacterium UBA3073 | reverse complement strand
AGTCTTAGAATGCCATCCGGTGTCTGTCCTATGGTCGTATTGGAGCCCGCCGAGGCGGCGCTCGCAGCCATCAAGATCCTCGCAATTGAAGATGAAAAACTGACGACGAAAATAAGGGAATACCAGCGGAAAAAACGGGAAGTTATAGCAAAAAACGACAGCGAGGTGAAGCAGTATGGGTAGTGTAAAAGATCTAACAGTTATAAAGGAACCCGACCAGCACACAACGGGAATCGGGCGCTTTATGTTTTCTGACAGATATTCGGTGTTTGACTGGGGCAAGATGCCGGATAATATTGCGGACAGGGGAAAGGCGCTCTGTGTAATGGGTGCCTATTTTTTTGAGAGACTTGCAAAAATGGGCATAAGAACCCATTATCTCGGGGTAGTTGAGGACGGAGAACCAAGACATTTATCCCAACTGAGAAGTCCATCTAACTGCATGGAGTTTAAACTGTTGCGGGTGATAAACCCTCAAAAGAAAGAAAATCTTTACGATTATTCAACTTACAGAGGGGAAGAGGGCAACTTTCTCATACCCCTTGAGATAATTTATCGCAACTCACTTCCAGAGAGCTCAAGCCTGCTCAAGAGACTGAGAAACGGCGAAGTAAAACCCGAAGACATTGGCCTGAAGAGTATTCCCCCGCCCGGCGAAGAATTGAAAATCCCCCTGCTCGATGTCTCAACAAAACTTGAAGCCACAGACAGATACATAACCTGGGATGAGGCGAAAGAAATGACCGGGTTCGTCGAGGGTGAGATAAAGGAGATAAAGAGAATAACTCTATTGGTCAACGAAGTCGTAACAAAAGAGGCTGAAAGGATAGAACTGTTTAACGAGGACGGCAAGGTGGAGTTTGGGTTCGATGAATTCAGAAACATCGTAGTTGTAGATGTGGTCGGGACACCTGATGAATGCAGATTTACCTTTGGGGGTATACCCATGTGCAAAGAGATAGCGAGGGCATTTTACAGGAAAACCCACTGGTATAAAGAGATAGTAGTCGCCAAAAAAAAGAACAGGCTGAACTGGAAAGAAACCGTAGATGTCTCTCCACCTCTATTACCACACAGACTTACCGAACTAATCTCTATGGTCTACAGGGGCATTGCCAACGAAATCACTCAGAGGGTCTGGTTTAAAAATACACCCGCATTGAAGGATTTAGTATATGATATCGGGAATTTTATTTCGTGATGAAAGCGGGAAAATTGTTGGGGGAATGTCAAGAAAAAAAGAATGTTGGACGCACCTGCCTGCCGGTAGGCAGGGATTAACGCAGATCACCCATGATTTTTTTATTATTGTGGTTGCAAGGAGTAATGTCATTGCGAGAGATGTCATTGCGAGAGATGTCATTGCGAGGGATGTCATTGCGAGGCGAAGCCGAAGCAACCTCCGAAGCAACCCCCAAAGCAATCTTTATCTGACACATACTTGAGACTATGACTTGTTGTATAGTTTCCCATGCATTTAAAAAAATCTCGCTAGTTATATATCAGATCAAGGTCTGAAAGCATCTTCAATGTGATCGATCTCTTCTGTTCCGCCCCTTTGACTAATACTCACCACATCAAACCTCACATCGCACTTACCGAGAAGTTTCTTCTCATATAACCACCGCCTCGCACTTCTTACAATGCGTCTTCTTTTCCTCTCGTCAACCGCCTCGAACGGCTCTCCAAACAAATCTGTTTTTCTTCTCTTAACCTCAACAAAGACTACCACACCCTCTTTCTCACAGACGATGTCTAACTCTCCACCCCTTCTCCTGTAATTTCTATCGAGGATACAATAACCTTTATCCATCAGAACTTCACTCGCCTTCTCTTCTCCACCCACACCAAACTGCCTTCTCGTATCCATACTTCTACGCCTCTTTCACCCTCATCGCTCTTTTGCCCTTCCTTTCCCGCAAGTAGTAGAGCTTTGCCCTTCTGACCTTACCGCGTTTTACCACCTGAATCTTTTGTATATTTGGCGAGTGTAACGGAAATATCCGCTCGATACCCACTCCGTACGAAACCCGCCTCACCGTAAAGGTCCTGCCTATACCACTTCCGTTCTCCTTTATAACGATACCCTCAAACCTCTGTGTTCTCTCTTTATCGCCTTCTTTTATCTTTATGTAAACTCTTATCTTATCAGCTACGCCGAAATCCTGTACCTTTTCCATAGAGCCTCCTTCTCTCTTCGCGCCATTTACGTATCGCCTCGTGATTACCAGACAGCAGGACATCGGGAACCTTCATACCTTCAAAATCAGCGGGTCTCGTATAATACGGTGCATCCATACTGTCCGAATAGAATGAATCGCTCTTTGCCGATTCCAAATCACCGATCACTCCGGGAATGAGCCTCGCCACAGCATCCAAAACCACGAGTACTGGAATCTCACCACCAGAAAGAACATATTCACCAATCGAGATCTCATCCTGTACGAGATACTCTCTTACCCTTTCATCTACACCCTTATAATGCCCACATATAAAAACGATGTGCGAGAGGGTGGACAACTCCTTTGCTATCTCCTGGTTAAAAATCCTCCCCTGAGGGGAGAGAAAAATAACTCTCGACTTTGGTGTAAGAACCTTTCTGACACCGTAGAATATAGGTTCGGATTTCAGTATCATTCCCGGGCCACCACCATAGGGATAATCATCCACCCTCCGGTGGGGATCGGGAGAAAAATCCCTGAGATCCCATATATATAATTCCAATTCCCCGTTCTCCTGAGCACGCTTTATATTGCCCTTTGATACGGCGCCGGAGAATATCTCTTTAGCCACTGTGAAGATATCTACACGCATCATTCAAGTATCTCAAGGACGGCGCGCTTTCCCTCCTTCATAGATGCAGCGGTAATTATCGTCCTCATGGCCCTCGCAGTTTTCCCATCCTTCCCTATCACCTTTCCGAGTTCGGATTTATCCACCCTGAGCTCATACACGATGGTACGCTCACCATCTATCTGCGATACACTAACCTTGTCGGGCTGGTCAACCAGCGCCTTCGCCATCATCTCTATCAGTTCCTTCAGACTCATATGTCCTCCTTTCCCAGTTCTTCATCAACCGGGCTACTGTTTCTGTGGGTTTAGCTCCTCTCTCAATCCAGTAGGATGCGCGCTCCAGAGAGAGTCTTGTCTCCTCCTTCCTCAGGGGATTATATATTCCTATTTCCTCTATATATTTCCCGTCTCGTTTTGTGTGAGAATCGGCTACGACAATCCTATAAAATGGGGAATGTTTTTTCCCCATTCGGAATAATCTTATCTTAACCACATCAACCTCCTCTGAATCACGGTGGATATAAAAAACCAAATATACTCATCCAAAAAATATACTTTGACCACAGACGAACATATATCACATGGGAATGTCCCAAAGTGTTGTGATAGCAATAGAATTAATTAATTGATATGGGCTTTTTAACTTCTTGTTCATTAAATTCCCCATTATGTTTTTTAGGCAGATTGCAAGGCGCCTGCCTACCGTCAGGCAGGCAAGATATTTAAAAATAAAGAACTTATGCACAGCATCCGTATGGACAATAATTAAATAAGAACCATTCTTTCACCCAAAGGGTGAAAACCCGCAATCTAAATAATTCTTATATGATCTGTGTTTATCCGTGATTATCCGTGGTTAATGCATATTCTGGGTTAACTGTTAGTTGGATAGTTTGTCAGATTCTAACAAACCAACAAACTTTCTACTCTCGTCCATACGGATCTCGAGATGGTTTATTAACGCATTTTGCTTTATCGTTTTGCATTTCCAGATAAGTATTCCCTCTCCCATGTCTCTCTTGTGAGTTTTCCAATCGTTTTCCCGTACCTGGAAAGTCCCTTCCTATACCCCTCATCATTCAGCGCCTCATTTCCCGTGGGATCATTTGCCTTTGCATTTGTTTCTGTGAGAATTTTGTACATTGAATCATAGTGGTCCCTTATGGGACACGGCCTCAGCCAATTTCCCACCTCGTTACAGGGTCTTTCATATCCGTAATCGGTCTGCCATCTCCTTATCCTCTTGAAGAGTTCTGATTGTATGGCATCATCAAGACTTTTGCCGTTCTTGTAGAGTTCAATTACATTGTCGATGTAGTACGGGACGAATACACACGGACATATATTTCCATCCCAGTCTATATAGAAGTATCCCCCACCCCTCGCGGCAGATATACAACCGTCGGATGCGGTACCCGAATTCCAGAAATCTACGAGAAAAACTCCCTTCTCTCGAACCAATCTCCACTCTTCACGGAGGAGTCTCACCCTGTCCTCGGGCGGGGGAAGCAACTCCAATGTATATTCCCTTCCTATGGGCATGTAGTGAAAATACCATCCGTATATAGCACCCTGCTCATTGAGATAGAAATCAATAAATTTATCGGTCGCAACGAGATCTAAGTTATCCTTCGTAACCGTGACCGATATACCAAATGGAACGCCAAAATTCCTTAAATTTTTCATCGCGACAAGTATTTTATCGTAAACACCCTCACCCCTCCTCGCATCCGTCTCCTCCTTGAAACCCTCCACGGAAACTGCGGGCGTTATGTTGCCCACAGATGCGAGGGATTTCGCCATCTTCTCGTCTATAAGGGTACCATTCGTATACATAAGGAAGAAGCAATCATTATGTGTCCTCGCAATATCCAGCATGGTTTTGCCTTTATCTCTGTACATGAGTGGTTCTCCACCGGATATCACAAAGAAGTTCGCGCCCCACGATTCCTTGGCATCCCGTATAATGCCGTCAAATATATCATAGGACAGTTTTTTGGGTGTGGCATCCGCACTTGCGTAACACCCCTTACACCTCAAATTGCAAGATCTTGTGGGAGATATCGTTATAAACATGGGAGGCTTGAATCCGTGTTTTTCTATAAACTTGCGTCTCTTATAAAAGCCCCCGAAGAACACATTGCCAAGGAAAACCTGTATGATTCCCCTTGCAGCCTGGTTCGATACATACCCCCTATCAAAAGCCACTTTTATAGAATGCAGAAGTGCCTTACCGAGAAGACACTTGTCCTCTTGAACCTTGAGTGGTCTATCATCGGGATTCTTCTCTATGAGGTCTTCATAGATGCGCTTTTCAATACTGTTCAGGAGAAATTTTCTGGCGTATCGGTTGGTTATTGCCACCTCTCCAAGCTTGAGAAGGGCATTCACTCCCCTCGACATAAGACCTCCCTTGCCTCTTCCTCAATAACACCGGCGAGTCGCCTTATACCCTCGTCTATCTGCTCAAGGGATGGAAAGGAAAAGTTCAATCTTATCGTGTTTCTACACCCTCCATCGTAATGGAACGCCGAACCTACAACATAAGCAATCTTGTCTTTCACCGCCTTCTTAAACATAATATTGGCGTCCATCCCCTCCGGAAGAGTCAACCACAGGAACAGACCCCCATCGGGTCTCGTCCATCTCAGGCCGTCGATCTTCGGCATATATTTATTTAGTGCATTGAGCATCCCATCCCTTTTCTCTCTATACGCAGAGACCAAATTTTTTATGTGTGCACCGAACATGTTCTGCTTCATTATCTCCCTCACAATCGCCTGGGTAAAGGATGGCGTGCACAGGTCCGTTCCCTGTTTAGCTATAACGAGTTTGTCTATAACAACTGCGGGTGCAACAATATATCCAAGCCTGAAACCGGGGCAGAGTATTTTGGAGAAGGTAAAGAGAGTGATAACCCTTTCCTTCCCACCATCGAGGTGAAAAAAGTTCGCACAGGGTTCTCCCGAATATCTGAGTGGTCTGTATGGGGTATCTGATAAAATAAAGAGGTCGTATTTAGATGCGAGTTCCAGCACCCTCTTTCGCCTTTCCGTGGGCATTGTCACGCCCGTCGGATTCTGAAAATCGGGAACTATATAGATGAACTTCGGTAGATTTTCCTCTCTCGATAATTTCTGAAGTGTATCTTCCAGGATATCCACTCTCATTCCCTCGTCATCCAGTGGTATGCCGATGAATTTTGCGGCATAAGAATTGAATGCCTGAAGTCCGCCCAGGTATGTTGGATAACCAACCATAATGGTGTCTCCCGGATCTATAAATATCTTACTCACGAGGTCCAATCCCTGCTGTGACGCGGTGGTTATAAGGATATTATCTATATCGACACCATCCCATTTCGCCAACTCCTTTCTCAGTTCGGCATCTCCCTCTGTGGGTCCGTACTGAAGTGCCCGCTCTGGCTCTTTTTCCAAAACCTTGGACGCAACCTCTGCAATCACCTTCGACGGAAATAGTTTTGGGTCTGGCATTCCACCGGCAAAGGATATTATATCCGGTCTTGCTACGAGTTTTAGCAACTCCCTTATCTCGGAGCGTTTCATCGCCTTTGCCACTATAGAAAGTTTATCTTCAAGCATACTCCCCCCAGTAACAAAGTACAAATATCAAAAATCAAAATTATCCCAGAATATGCATTAACCACGGATAATCACGGATAAACACAGATCACATAGGAATTTTTTAGAATGTGGGTTTTCACCTTTTGGGTGAAAAGATGATTTTTATTCAATTTTTATAAGTTCGTTATTTTAAAATATCTTGCCTGCCTGCCGGTAGGCAGGTATCAAAATTATATATCAAAATGCAAAGTTAGGGTTACCCCCGCCTTGTGTGGCAGGATTCCACAGAAATTTTTAGCCACGCCTGCCTGCAGGTAGGCAAGGATTACACAGATTAATGCATGTGGGAAAAGATTAAACAAAATTAGATCAATCTGTAAATTCTGTGTCAATCAGTGAAATCTGTGGCTCATTTTTGATTTTTCTTACCTAATCCCGACCCCGATTCCCAATCCAAGAGAATTCATCTCTCCTATATTATAGCTTACATCCACATCAAAGAGCAAGAAATCTATACCGAGTCCCACGACTCCCCTGAATGAATTTGAGCCCTCTATGGTCTTGTCTATTTTAATGACTTTATTGTTATATTCGTAATCATATTTCAAGTTCACACTCGTGTTCTCCGTACCCACCCCGGCAAATGGGGAGAAGGTCACCGGCAACAGAGGGACCGAGAAACCAAGTCTCGCAATAGCCATACCATTATAATTGTTTGCCCTTACAATATCCCCCAGTGTAAAGTACTGGTACCCTATACCCGCCATGAGATTCAAAGAGACCAATGGCATGGGCAGAAGGTCCCTCGTGGTGTACTTAAGACCACCCCCCAAAAACTGTCCGGTTGTTCCCTCGTATGTAAACGGACACCACCTGACACTTAGATTCAAACCCTTGATGAGACCGATGTTCGCCTGGGGAACGGCGAAAAACATGCCCGGAAAGCCAAGTCCCACAAGCCCGATGGGGTCGCCCGGAATCGGTTCGGTTTCGCCAAATATTGTGTTACCCTCAAATACGGTGTCCGTAAAGGGTGTATCACCAACCCAGACCGTGTCACCGAGAGAAATTTTGTATTCGGCAGTCTTTGCCTCCTCTGGAACGAATACCCACACGAGTTTCGCACTGACATCAAAACCCAGGAATCCGTGGTGGCGCAATGAAACGAAATCCGTTCCCATCGCGGTCCCGAACGCGGTAACCATGGGTCTGCTGTACCCGGTAAGTATCTCCTCTGCCGTCTTTTCAAGGAGTCCCTCGGGAGTACCGCAGAAGAGGGGAACGGCAAAAAGTAATATGACCAAAACGGACAAAAGCTTTCTCATATGGTCCTCCTCAACTTGGTTTACAAAATCCGTTATTCCTATCGCGGCAACTATTATAACACGAAAATAATGAAATGTCAAGAAAAAATTATCGGTACTGTATACAGTGCCCTATCAAACCGGTCGGTCACCTTTTTACCCCG
>DFBT01000024.1 GCA_002366725.1 Caldifarciminota bacterium UBA3073 | reverse complement strand
TATAATAGAATTGGGTCAAATGACCCCTACTGGTGTAGATTATGATATATTTTCAAATGACAGGGAGGGGTCATGGATCAGATGGCGACAGAACGGGTCTGCTTGAAGAGACCCGAACAGGCACTCTACAGAGAGCTTCAGGATGATTACGGTCTTTCCAAGATTGAGAGCAGGGCTTTGACAGAAAGGGTTCTTGATTGGAGCAGAGAAAATTATAAGGGAGAGAGAGCCTATCTACCTGTCGGCAGACAGGTAATCAGATAGTAAGACAGGTAGTAAGAAGGGGAGAAAAGTCGGGCAAGAGAATATCAGAATGCAGGTTAGTGTCCGTGGTATTGACACTGGACTGTGCCGAGGATGTGAAAATTGCCGAGGATCGAGGGATTCAACAAGCGAGAGAGACGAAGATCCACAGGATAGCATGGGAGGCATTCAACCAGGGCGGAACATTGAGTCAGGAAGACATCTCCGACTTGCTTCTTATATCACCAAAGACTGTCAAGAGGGCTTGTATAAGACTCAAGGAGAGGGGACTCTATCTTCCAACCAGGGGAAACATAGATGATATTGGTCCCGGGATAAGTCACAAGTCAAAGATTATTGAACTCTTAATCAAGGGATACACATATTCAGAGATAGTTGCCTACACAGGACACTGTATAGAGAGCATCAGGAGATACGAAGACGGATTTGTGAAGGCCGTCTATTATCATATTCAGAAGAAACCACTTAATACTATTAGGATACTTACAAACCTATCGGAGAAGGTGATAAAGGAGTATACTGCTCTTTACCATAAGTATGACACCGACGAGTATCGCTCTTCCCTCGTAAAAATGCTTGCAAGGTTTCACAGATTTATGACGGAAGGGGAAAAAAAGGGGGGGAGCGATGATAAATAACTGCCACAATAATGCCGCCCAGCACTACGAGCCGGTGAAGAAGCAGACCTATCACACCCGCCTGAAGCAGCTACTCAAAGAGGAACTGAACATTTATGGTAAACCGAAGGTGTTGGACTTATTGGCAGAAGTGATAGAGAGGCTTAATGAGGAGAACTATCCGAAGAATGAGTACATGCGTCTTGGGCAGGTAAGGGTGGTGGTTCCCAGTCTTCGTGATAGGCCTTCGTTTGGGCAAAAGATAGAGGACACGGAGCTTGTAACGGTGACACTGGATATTCTCACGTCGGAGGACATGGAGAGATACGCCAGGGGGGGAGCTCATGTTAAGATTCAGCAGGAAAGGTTGGCCAGGATAGCCAATCAGGCAAAGGCACAGGGTGGACTTCTCTCCCAGCCGATGGCAGGTCATTTGTTGGGTGTAAGGCAGGACTGTGTATCCAAATACGCTGTGGGATATCGAAAGAGAACAGGAAAGGTCATCCCTTTGAGAGGAGTGGTGCATGATATAGGTAGAAGCACTACGCACAAGGAATGGATAATCAATTTGTATCAGAGGGGTTATACAGAGGCGGAAATAGTATGGATTACCGGACATACGATTCAAAGCATAGGGAAGTATCTCAAGAGATATAAGCAAATGGAGGTGTTGATAGAGGAGATCGGAGAGATTCCCATTATTGACAAGGCTGCGAGGTTACTAAATATAAGTAAATGGTCTGCAAGGGAGTATCTCATACTCTATCGCAGATACCACAACGTTGTTAAGCAAAAGGGTAAGTTCTTCATAAGGCTCCCTACTGTATACGAGCAACATTTTTGCAATCAAGGAAGGCCTGTTCGTATCAGCAAGGTCGTGGATAGCGTGATGAGAGAGTTACAATAGAGAGCAAATTCTCTTGACATTTATAAAAGGGTATGTTATAATAAAAAGCTAACGCTTTTTGACACACAGCAGAAAAAACTAATATAGGACGGCAATTGACCCAGTATGGGTCAAATGACCCTATATAGTAAAAGATGGAGACATCTGGGTTACGACATGAGAGAAAGATTGTTATGGAAGATGATAGAATAATAATACGAAAGGAATTGTTTAAAAAAAAGGAACTATTTCATAAAGAACTCTCAAAGATACCTTTTGAAGAAAAGATAAAAATGCTCATTTCCTTACTGAAGATTGTAAATAGTATTCAGAAAAAATAAAGTCCATAAATGGTGTCAGTTCTCTGCAACTTTTTAAAGGAGGTGTGATATGATTAAGCATAAGGGGTTTATTTGTACCCTTCTCACGACCATTCTGCTTGGCCTTCCACTGCAGGCAGGTGAGATACCCCTGACAAGCGATAGTTTTGACCATTACAATCCTCAGTGGTCACCTGATGGAAACTGGATTGTGTATTTTAAGGATGATGCGACAAGCTACTTCCAGATTTACAAGGTTCCATCAGCAGGTGTAACAGAGATAGCCCTGACCAACGATGTTTGGGACCATTACTATCCTCAGTGGTCACCTGCCGGAAACTGGATTGTGTATTGGAGGGCATATTGGACATACAAATACCAGATTTACAAGGTTCAATCAGCAGGTGGAACAGAGATAGCCCTGACCAACGATGGTTATAACCATTACAATCCTCAGTGGTCACCTGATGGAAACTGGATTGTGTATCAGAAGTTGGATGCGACAGGCTACTGGCAGATTTACAAGCTCTCTTCTCCGCAAGGTATTGAAATATCACCCTCTACCTCTGAGTTCTGCATTCTCAAGATTAAGCCAACTATAATTGCTTCTTATGGGGTGGTCATCGACTATTGCATTAAAAGAAAGGGAAGAGTTTGCTTGCGAACATACAACATTGCTGGAGAGATGATAAAGGAACTCGTTAACAAAGAGGTAACGCCTGGTAATTATACTATTAGATGGGATGGCTCAAACCATACTGGGGAGAGGGTAACCTCTGGTCATTACTTTGTGAGACTGGAATCTGGTAAATTCAGTAGAACAGAGAAAGTAATAGTAATGAGATGACAGGGAGACAAATACAGAAAAAGACTAAAATGTCACCGAACTTCATATAACACGGTGCATATGTAAAATGAAAAATGCTTTGCACTTCATATGCACCGGAACCGTTACACGAAACCTTTAAATAAGGAAGTTCAGTAATCCTATACCCTCACAATCTCTTTCTCTACCTTCCCGCAAATGTCCCGCCTTTTGCGGTATCCCGATACGGCGGGAAGGGATTTCCGCTACGCTTCAACAAATTCAATTGATGTTAAATTGCATTTGCCCACGGATCCCATCTCTTCTGTAGAAATGACTACTCCTTCCTTTTGTCAACATTACTCCCCACACAACGGGAGAGGAGCTTCCCCAAAACTCCGCAATCATATCCTTAATCCCTCATAAGAAAAAAGGTCGTAATTCCCTCACAGGTGAATTATTTATTAAATATCCCCCTTGATTTTGATATTTCTTTCATCTGGTTATTTAATTTTTTCTTGACTTTTTATCTGTTTGATGGTATAATGTTTAAAGAAATAGATAATCTTTGTGGCAACCTCTGTGTTCCCTGCGAACTCTGCGGTTGATGTTTTATACAACATCATACAAGAGAGGTGAAATATGAAGATAGGGATGATGGGTGCATGGAATACCGATTCGGGTGCTTCTGTACACACTGAATTAGTTGGCAGAAATTTTATCAAACTTGGACACGAAATCACCGTGTTCAGCTTCCTTAAACACAGTTTCCATGGCACGGCAATAGTGGGCGAGGATGAGGACTATGTAACAAGATGTTTTACAGTTTCCTCAGAAAAAGAGCCCCAGCTCCTTGCTATGCCGTTTTTGGAGAAAGATTACGATTTTTTCTTGGTTGAGGACCTTGGTATGCTCCCCCAGGACCATCTCGGCAAGATATTCCACTGGGTCAAAAGAAAGGCAAAGACAATAAATGTGATACATGATGGAAACCTGAAGGAGGACCCCTCATTTTATCAATTCGACTGGGATGCAATAGTATGCTTTGATAAACGGTACTACAATTTTTTGAAGCTCGCCTATCCAGAGGAGCTCATACATATAATTCCATATCCCTGCTTGCCCTGGCGTCCGGGTGATAGAGAAAAAAGTCGTAAAGAACTGGATCTACCCATTAATAAGAAAATTGTCCTTCTGTTTGGTCCCGCCTCAGAGCACGGAGCAGAAAAATACCATATTATGAAGGAATTTGAGAGTGATTATCCAACTCTCATACTTGTTGTCACAAAACATGAAGGGTCCCTTAAGAAATGGCGGGACCTTAAACAAGAAGACAGGGGGAATATGATAGAGATACGCGAAGAGACGCCGTCCATCGAGGAGCTTTACGAGTATCTATATGCTTCGGATTTACTCCTTTACAACAAACAGGGTAAGACGGGTATAGTGACCGTGGCAAGCACTGCCTTTCAATGTCTTGGTTCTGGTTGCCCGATGGTCGCATTGAAATCTTCCTTTGTTGAGACCCTGAATGACGCAGTTTATCAGTATGAAAATGATGGGGAACTCAGGACCTGTATCGCGAGTGTTTTCGAAAAAGATAGAAAGTATGCAGGTGTAATCAAGAGTGCAGAGAAATATGTCGGGAAAAATTCGGCGATAAATGTGGCGAAGAAATTTATTAAATTATTTGAATCCTTAAGGAGGTGAGAGATGAGACTTGAAAGATACGAGGGAAATCCGATCATTACCCCGATAGAGGGGCACGACTGGGAATCAAAGACAGTGTTCAACTGCGCGGCAGTTCATCTCGCCGGCAAGGTCCACATAGTTTACAGGGCGAGAGATAAAGGAGATATATCCCGACTGGGATACGCCGTGAGTGAGGATGGCTTTAAAATCGAGGAGAGATTAAAAGAACCGATATACATGCCGCAGAGTGATATCGAAAAATACGGTTGTGAAGACCCGAGAATCTCGGTAGTGGGCGATAGACTTCGTATGTCCTATACAGCTTATGGAGAAACGCCCGGCATGGAAGCTAAGGGTCGCAGAAGTATTCAAATCGCCATGACGAGTATAAGCATTGAGGATTTTCTAAGGCGTGAATGGAACTGGAGCAAACCATACTATCCTTTTCCGGGCGTGGACGACAAGGGAGCGGTTATCTTTCCGGAAGAGTTCCGCGGTACATATGTGATGTATCATCGTATACCGCCGCACATATGGGTGGCATATTCCGAAGATTTAGTTCATTGGTATAATTCCAATATCCTCCTCTCACCTCGATATGACTGGGATTACTTTAAAATAGGAACTGGTGGTGCTCCAATAAAGACTGACCATGGCTGGCTCGTTATTTATCATGCGGTAGATAAAGATATGGTTTATCGACTTGGTTATGCTGTAACGGCGATAGATGACCCGATCAATGTAATATACAGACATCCGGAGCCGATACTCGAACCAGAGAAGGAGTTCGAAACACAGGGTGATGTATCGAATGTAGTGTTCACCTGCGGTGCCGTTCTGATAGGAGATACGGTTTTTGTTTACTACGGAGGTGCTGACACGGTAATATGTGTAGCCACGGCAAAATTGGAGGATTTTCTTCGCCCCGTAAAGCTGTGGAATGTGCTGTAGTGTGGGATTTGCCTGAGAGGACAATCAGATATAGTCTTACTATCAGGGCAGTTATTTTAGAACCCGACTTGGTACTTTTACATTTAGGAATCTCCGTATTGCCGACGAGCGGGGCTTACATAGTTTAAGCCTGTATATTCAATGTGGGATTAAATTTACCAGATTCCCAATAGTTTCGCGTTTATTTTTTTTATTTTTTTCTTGACGGATAGGAAT
>DFBT01000028.1 GCA_002366725.1 Caldifarciminota bacterium UBA3073 | reverse complement strand
ATCAAACCTTTTTGTTAAATTTAGATTTTTATCAAAAATTGCATAACCAAGGTTTGCATCATATTTTAAATAATCTCCCACCGCACGATATAATAAATGTATTTTCCCATCTTTATATATAGCAGCTGGGTTAAAAGTTGCACATGCTTCCCAGTCATCTCCCCGTGGAGCTATAATCGGATTTTCCTCATAACGTATTAATTTCATCCCTTAAACCTCTCCAATTAATCAAACTCAATATCTCTCTTATTAAGCTCGGCCAAACTAATAACTATATCTGCCCCACCATAATAGACCAATATCTTGTCTCTGATCTCTACCTCGCCACAACTAAATACAACTCTGGGGATAAATCCATTCACTTCCCAATTAAGCTCGGGTTCTAATATTGGTTCAGTCTACCTGGCCAGAACCTTTGAAGGTTCATCTAAATCAAGTAAGGCTGCTCCTAAACAATAACCCTTTTCTCTACTGTAAATGATTGTAAAAGCAATTTTGTTTTATCGTATCATTTTTTCACTTTTTTATTCTTCCAATTATGGCGATAATCGACCACAACCCCATCGATAATCATTTTACCCTTTTGATAGCTAACTTTTCCTCCCGCTGGAGCAAGCACCAGAACCATAGCTGAATCCGGCATGATATTGAAAACCGCAGTACTACTGACGTTCCTTTTCAAAAAGGTTTGCGAAACTGAGTCATAAAGATCAACCGGTTGGATTCCGACTTCGATTTTCACTTTTTTATATTCAGAAAAAGGATTGTAATAGAGATAGGTGGGATAGGCTTTTTCGTGAAAGAAATCTGTAGCCAGGCAATCCAATTGAAGAATCTTTTCCACATTGATTCTGTTCACTACGGTAGCCAGATAGCCGATATGCGATGAACCGTAAAGCCCGAGGTTCGATGGAGAGCCATGCCCCATCGCGTCTCCGGTCGCGTAAGGTCGTTTGCTTATATTGTCTCGCGAATGCTTCCTCAATCCCTCATATGCCAAACAATAATTCGGATCATTTTCATCGCACCAGGCTTTGTTATCCTGTAGTTCTGCGCCAAGTCCATTGGCATAAAACAATCTGGAAGCGTTGGCAAGATTCAACATCCATTTGCCAATAACACGAGCGTATCGTTGATCATACCGTACGATCGGAACCGACATCCCTGCCGCCTGGAACGTGTTCATCGTAAACGCATATCCACCGGTATCGGTTGTACTACCGACCAGCCCGTCACAGTTGTATTCACCCCATCGCTCGCCACTAATCACTCCCCATCCATATCGGTTATCACTGATACCGGTGCACCACCGAAGCATCTTGTCAAGGTCATAATTCCTGCCCAGCTCAGCGTTCATACGCGCCGCGGTGATCGGGGCATACCGTAACATGATTTCATACAAAGGATTTTTTGCAGAATCTCTTTTTGAAAGGTATTCCATCGCCCAATCGGCGACATCCAGATGGTTCTGGTTTCCTCCAATGGCAAATGCCATATACCCTAACCAGCCGTATGCTGCCGCTGCCCCTGCTTCTTTCCAGTTACGGTCATTTCTGGCTTGCATCATGGCAAAATCGAATGACCAATGTTCATACTCCGGCACATTCCACGGCTCTTTAACTCCCCCCAGAGCCAAACTACTCCGATATAATTGATCTGCAATGCGTAGCATTTTGGCTTTTATATTCTCCTCGCGAGGGTATTGGTCACAAATATGATAAAAGAGAAAATTGGGAAGTATTTTGTACCAATACTCAGTTACACCACACCCGCCTTTATCATTCCCGAACATCCCTTCTGACTCACAATAGTAATAATCCGATACGAGCCGTACAAAGTTAATCCCTTTATAGTTGGTCATATCTAATCCCATTAAAGAACCGGTCATGACCAACGCCATACCGTTTATTGCTTCGGTGTCTCTATCTTTCCTCCCGACATAACTAGGCAATATAAACATTCCTTGCGAGGAAGAATTATCATTCCATTTCACCAAAGGAAGCAGGTCGCCCCTCTTGGTTTCATCCAAAACAAACTCAACATAATCCCGAGCAACTTTTTTCCAATCTCGCAAATGATAAGGAGACGATTCACTCGGCATCGCATCAATCCGAGGCAGTGGTATTTGCTCGGCAGCAAAACAAACGGGAAACAATGATACCCCAAAAAAACATATACTACTACAAATAAATAATTTTAATAAAGCAAAATTATATTTCTGTTTCATGGATATACATCCTTTCAAGAGAATGTTTTATCGGTGGTCTTACCTTTTCGAGGATTAATTGACTGCTGCACAGGCTACGGTTAATGAGAACAACCACTGCACGGTAAAGAATACATTTGGCCAACGGTTATAATCCTGGCCTTACCCACGTCTCTATTTTATCTATAAAATCTATGAATTACAAATTAATCAAATTTACTTAAATACCAGTTTAATTCCTTTAGCAAAATCTTTACTAAAGATTATAAACAAGATCAGGATAGGAAGGGTCAATAAAACGCTTGCGGCATACATTGGTCCTGGATATCCACCGTAGGGACCTTTCATAGTTGCAATAAGCACATTTAGGGTCATCAATCCATAGTCTTTAACCACTATTATATCCCATAAGAGTTCCTGCCATCTCGCCATAAAGAGGAAGAGAGCTATTACCATTGTTATTGACCTCGACATAGGTAAGGCAATACGGAAGATGATCCTAAGTTC
>DFBT01000083.1:3217-59105 GCA_002366725.1 Caldifarciminota bacterium UBA3073 | reverse complement strand
GAGAGAGAGCAATTAATGGTAAATAGGGGTTTAAGTCTCTTCTTGAGATCTTTATCTTTTTCTACAAACAAACCGCCTATACACGCTCATTATAGCACAAATTTTTCAAAATGTCAAGTAAAAAATTTCAATCTGAAAGACAGCCTATTTTTGCCTTTTTAAGCAATTCTCTGGATATTCTATTTGCTTCCTCAAAGAGTTTTTCTTCGTCTATATTTACGAGCTTTCCATCTTCTACAACTACCACACCATTGACAATTGTGGTGTCCACAATATGACTGTCTCCGCACAAAACAATTGCAGACAGCGGGTCGCGCATTGCACCCGCATATCCAATCTTTCTCAGGTCTATAAGCACGAGATCTGCCGCCTTACCGGGTTCAATGGTTCCTATATCGTCTCTTCCAAGTATGGCAGCACCCGCAGATGTTGCCATCTCAAATATCTTCTTCGTCGGGATATTGTTATGTAGAAGAGATGCCTGACGCAATTCTCCCAACATATCTGACGAATCATTACTAGCAGAACCATCAACTCCGAGACCAATCCTTACTTCGGCTTTAAGCATCTCGTCAATGGATGCAATACCCGAACCCAGTCTCAGGTTTGAAGTGGGACAGTGGACAACACCCGTCTCTGTCTCGCTCAAAAGTTTTATCTCCTCATCATTCAGCCATACACAATGGGCAAATGATATGTCTTCACCGAGCCACCCGAGCTTCTCCATATACTCAACGGGTCTCATCCCGTAAATCTTCTTGCAGTAATTCTCTTCATCAATGGTCTCTGCAAGATGCGTATGGCATCTTACACCCTTATCCCTTGCAAGCAGCAGTGTGTCCTTCAGGAGTCTTTCTGTCACGGAAAATGGTGAACAGGGGGCAAGTCCAACCCGACACATTGAGAGTCTATTTGGGTTGTGGAACTTTGAGATAATCCTTTCCGATTCTTTAATTATACTATCCTCCGATTCCACAAGGTTGTCGGGGGGTAGTCCACCTTCACTTCTACCTCTTGACATAGAACCTCTCAGGGGATGAAACCTTATACCCATTTTCGCCGCCGCCCTCACTTCTTCGTCAATGAAATCATCAGAAATCCCGGGAGGAAAGACATACAGATGGTCGGATGTTGTGGTACATCCGGTTAAAAGGAGCTCTGCAAACCCAACAAGTGCACTCGTATAAATTGCCTCGGGGTTAAGTCCTTGCCAGATGTTATAGAGAACATTCAGCCATTCAAATAGCCCTTTATTCTGGATAAGGGGGATGTTTCTTGTGAGCGTCTGATACAAGTGATGGTGTGTATTTACAAGTCCGGGGATTACTATCTTGCCTCTTCCATCAATGACCCTTGAGGGTAGGGATGGTTCGATATTATGGGAGATGGACTTAATCTCGACACCTTCGATATAGATATCACAATCCTCTATCATCGCCTTGGGAGTGACAATAAAGGAGACATTCTTGATGAGAATGGGCACATCGCTTTTTGAGAGACGATTTTCCATAGAACCTTCTTGCGAAACAAAACGCAACCTTATTATAATACAGGTTTGTGAAAATGTCAAGGAAAAATAAAAATTTAACAGGGATTGCACCTCCAAAAAAAATCTTGACAGATTGAACTATTTGTGGTATAATCTCTTTTAAGAGAATATGTAGTCAACTATCTTGGTAGCCGCAACCTTTCCATACGGATCCTGCGGACAGGTTGCGTATTGACTCGCAGGCATAAAGCCTGCGGCTACCGTATCGACAATATTGCAGACTGAAGTCTGCGGCTACTGTATTATTTAGACGCCTCAGTCAAAAAATGATATTAATACTTACAACCGTTTTCTTTCTCGCGGATTCAGTCTTTTCCGACACTTCTTTATATAAGACTTATTATCTGGAAGGTATGGAGATAACTGCCACCCGGTACACAAAATTTCCCGAATTAAGCACAACGGGTATAAATATCATAGACAACCAGACGCTCAATCTTAAAAATCCCAGGAACGCCGGGGAGGCACTCCTTCTTATCCCGGGAATAAATGTCCTGAACTACACCGTAAAAAATGAAACGAAACTGGGAATAAGGGGACTCGGTTTCAATCGCAACCTGATTATGATAGACGGAACCCCCGTGGCAGACCCATGGGATAATTCTACAATCTTAAATGAGATATCACTTCACGGGGTAAAAAGAGTGGAGGTGATAAAGGGTTCCTCTACACTATCCTACGGACCAAATACACTGGGCGGCATTGTGAATATAGTAACGGAAGATGTGGCGAGGAATCAGATACAATTCGATATTGAGACAGGTAGTTTTGACTACAGGGCATATTCACTTTCGGGTGGTGGCGATTTTGGGATGGTCAACTCTTCAATCAATTATCACAGAACCAGCACCGATGGCTTCATATGGAATACCGATTATAAAGGAGAAGATTGGGGAGGCTCAATCCAAATAGGCAGAGCATCTACACTGCGTTCATCCTTCAGATATCACAATGCTGTAAAGGGAGCATTGGGTCAAAATCCGGGCCAACCCTGGAGATTTCCTTACTGGAAGACCTATCACTACGATGTAGTCTTTAAAACCCAGGTACTTGGAATGCACATCGGGACGAGATATTTTTTGAATAGGTGGAAAAATAAACTCATATGTTACAGCGATTCCGCCCTTTCACAGGAAAAATGGGTCAGTGTGCATAACAATCAAACCGACGGTGCGGAGATCATTGTAGATCGAGGATGGTCTCCGTTTGGGATGGTAACTGGAGGCATTCAGGTACACAGAGCAAGGATAAATACGACCAATGAAGGAGAGGGAGAGGAAACCATGGGAGGTATCTTCCTGCACAATTTTTATGCCCTTAACGCCAGGCTACTTTTCACCCTGAGTGTAAGATACGACATTCACTCATCTCTAGAAAATGCACCGGGTTACAATGTTGGAAGCAGGTTTGAACCAGTCAAGAACTTCATCATCAGAGCCAACTACGGTAAGGTGCTAACCTATCCATCCTTGAGACAACTCCACGATAATAGCCTGCCAATCCATACGAACCCAAACCTCATACCGGAAAAGAGCACAACATTTGAACTCGGGGGAGAATTCACAAAGGGACAATTAAGCTTGAAGTCCGTTCTCTTCAATACGGACACCCGAGATCTCATTGGTCGGAGGTATTTACCCGGTGATACCATTAATGAATGGCAATACAAAAATATAGACAGGACAAAGGTACGGGGATGGGAATCATCTGCAACATTAAGCAATCTATTTGGATTTCTTCAATTTTCTTCGTTTTGGACATATATGGATGCGAGGGATGTCAAGACCCGTCATAAACTCGAGTACAGTCCGGAACTAACCATGGGGATTCAGTTATCCTGTGGCTTACCCCGGGACATCAATGTCTTTGGAAACTTGAGATTTATGGATAGACAATTATATCAGGATAAGACGGGATGGCACACGGTGGATGCATATATCTTATGTGATGTAGGTATCTCTTGCACAATTGCGGGAAAGCACAAGATATTCCTCAACTACAATAATTTATTTGATGGAGAATATGAGATAAAAGAAGATATTCCAGGCTCTCAGAGGGAGTACAGGGGGGGCATAAGTAGCAGGTTCTTATGAGGAGTATCGGAATATCAGAGAAACAGAGTATCAGAGAAACAGGGTATCAGAGGTGCAGAACTGTACGCAATAATGGTAGTGTCAAATAGAATATGAAAGAATATGACAAACCACAGAGGTCACGGAGGTAATATTAAATACAAAAATTTAAATATTAAATTGACAAATCAAAATTCAAAAATTCTCAGAGCCCTCTGCGTACTCTGCGGTTTAAAAGATGGGATAAAAAGATTGGTCCTATCTTTACGGTTCCGTATCCATTCCATACAGATCCTTTGAAACGGGTCTTGAGATAAAGTAAATTTTTCAAATAAGAAAATAGTCTTTTAAGAGTCTCGTACAAGTCCCTGTTGAATAAGTTCTTTTAAAATAAAAAAAGTCTCGACCAGGTCCCTGTCCATATGGATCTTGAGATGGACAAGAGGTCATTCACCCCGTTAGATAGTAAACATCTAACGGGGCAGGGAGGGGAGGGAGAAGAATCTTTTGTAATTCTTTAATTAATAAAAATCTCTGTGTTCNNCTGTGGTTAAGTTTTTGACAATACTGCAATAATAAAAAGGAGGGGAAATGGGAACTAAACGGCAAAACATCGCCCGAACTCTCATCCAAATTCTACTCTTTGGTTCCATCTGGGGATCTTTTGAAGTTGTTCTGGATAGTGGCTTGCGGACCATAAATTTCCCATATCGTGCTGGTTCTCTCGTGGGTATTGGAATGCTCAGTATGGGGATGGCTTTGGCTATATACAAAAGACCCTCTATGTTAATCGGAATAGGTCTGATCGCGGGGTCATTTAAACTACTTTCTGTCCCGATTCTCCACATTCCATTGAGCTGTAAAGCAAACTCATTCATTGCCATTGGATTACAGGCATTTGTGCTCAGTCTTGTAACGGGCAGCCTGATAAAGAAGATGGATAAAAGTATCCATACGAGGATGGGCGTGGGAGGGCTTGCTGCCCTCGTGAGTGCAGCGGGTTTCTACTTTATCGGTATGAGGGTAGCACCCTGTCCTTATCTGCTGTCGTTTAGCCCATTGGGATTCATGGTTCGAGAGGGTATTATCTGGGCGATTTTTTCAGCCATCATGTTACCGTTGGGTTATTTAGTTGGAATAAGACTCCGGCAGACTATGGTTCATCTGCTGACAACGAGACCGACCTTTGGTTATGCAGCCTGCATATCTATATCGGCAGTTTGTGTGGGAATTAGCGCTATAACCATTGTTGCAGTGGGATAGTAAACACTTCAAAAACTATTAAACCACAGATNNTAGACACAGATAAACACAGATTATATTAAAGACGGTGAATAGGTTATTGGGTAATTAAGTAATTCCTGTCTACCGACAGGTAGAAAAGAACACGCTTGGAAATAACGACCACACTCAATTACTCGATAACTTAATGATTTGTATCTTGTCCATACGGATCTTGAGATGATAATCTTGCCTGCCTGACGGTAGGCAGGTGTCATCTTGTCCATACGGATCTTGAGATGGTTTCTTACACATAATTTTGGTTCACAATATTCGACTCTGATAATCTGATAATCTGTTCCTATGATACTATGAATATCTTTCTCACCGGTAATACAGGTGTGGGCAAGAGCACGGCTATAAGTAAATTTCTCGGTAAAACCAATTTCTCTTACGGCGGATTTGAGACAAAGTTACGGGCAAATCAGGTTGTATTACGGGATTTGATATCCAATGAGACCGAAGTTGTGGCTGAGAGGTTCGGGCCAAACTGGAAGGTTATGAAAGAGGGCTTTGAAGGACTCGGCAAACTTTCCATAGAGAGGGCACTTGCCGAGAGGGATATTGTGGTAATGGATGAACTCGGGAGATTCGAACTTGACTGCAGGGAATTTCAAAAATCGGTATTCTCTGCACTGGATAGAGGTTCACAGATTGACTTGTCTGATGGCAGTCGGGAAGCGTGCGGCTACCCTGGCAGAAAAATAATTTTGGGGGTATTGAAAAACGAGTCGAATCCATTTCTTGACAGGATAAGGTCACTGAAGGAGATAGTCATTGTGAAAGTCACCGAGGAGAACAGGGAATTTACACCAGAGCTCATAGAGGAGAAAATCAGATCTTCTGATAATCTACCACCATGCTTGTAAATGATATAATTGACTTCCTGCGGGAAAGGGCAAAAAAACGCGAAATCCTCGATATAAGAGTGGGATTGTGTTTAACGGCAGTAAAGCTGGACAGCGGTGAGTGCGGTCTCGCCTCCACACTGGTCAGACAGCTTCCCCACCCACTTCCTCACCTTAAACTTGAAACATTATATGGTAACTCTATAAAATTCCTACAGTTAGCAGCTTCTGATAACCTTCTTATGTCTGCAATTGGGATGGCTACGGTGAATGCACTCTCTTCTTTTGATAATGTGTCGTTTGAAGGTAATGTATTACAGTTTCTCGATATTGATAAAAATGACACAGTTGGCATGATAGGTCTATTCTCGCCGTTAATACCGGAGATAAGAAAAAAGACAAAAAGGTTATATATATTCGAGCATTATCCGGTTGATGGACTTACTGAATACAAACCAGATTGGGCAGAACCACTGCTTTTACCAAAGTGTGATGTGGCAATCATCAGCGGAACCACATTCATAAATAAGACCATAGATGGAATACTTCCACTCTGTTGCAAGGCAAGAACCGTGGCGGTAATAGGTCCGACGACACCCATGTTTCCGGATGTGCTGAAAGATCGTGGGATAACCCTTCTATCGGGTATGGAAGTGACAGACACACAGAATCTACTCAAAGCGGTTTCACTTGGAGCCAATACGCAGGGAATCAGAAAGTGGGTACGCAAGATCAACATTAAGTTACATTAACCACAGATTCACCCCGTTAAATAACTCAAAATAAATACGGAGGTATTACTAAAGAGCAATTCTATTTAACAGGGTGAACACAGATATTCACAAGATTATATAAGGAGTTAATCCATCGAGTACTTTTAAAAGCTAATCTACTTCTGATTTTATGAATATCTCTGCAATAATCTTAGCTGCGGGCAAATCCGAGAGAATGGGTACGCCAAAACCCCTCTTAACCATTGGAGGGTCTACCTTCCTAAACACCATTGTAAGGAACCTGAAAAGAGTGGGGTTGAAGGAAATCATCGTCGTTCTGGGATATAAGGCAGAGGAAATTCGACCCCATATTCCAGAAGGAGTAAGATGCGTGGTAAATGAGAATTATCAGAGGGGACAGCTTTCCTCCCTTAAGGTTGCATTAAACGCTCTTTCACCAGATACAGATGCTTTCCTGATGGTTCTCGCAGACTATCCCATGGTCTCAGATGCCACCTACAGGTTAATTGTTGACCTGCTTGCAAAGGGTACACCGATAGTCCTCCCGAAATACAAGGGTAAAAGAGGACATCCAGTAGGATTTAGTGGTGTTTATATAAGTCAATTGATGAATGCACCTGAGGATGTTGGTGCCAGGTTTGTCATAAAAAAAAACATCAAAAGCGTCGTTGAAACCCCTGTGGAAGATGAAGGTGTCATCGTCAATATAAATACCCGAGAAGATTACAAGAAGTATATATTGGAATTAAGGCGCTAGCCTTTGGAATTAAGGCGTTAGCCTTTTATATAAAACCCTTTCCATACGGATGCTGTGCAACGGGTGAATTCCAAATCCTTACGCCTGCCTGTCCATGCGGATCCGTAGGGACCGGTAGGCACGGATTAACTCCACGGATTAGCTACGGTAAACATAATGAATATAATCGGAAAAGATATACCAAGAAAGGACGCAGAACTAAAGGTAACGGGAAGGGCAAAATATATTGATGACCTTACATTTCCGAATATGCTGTATGTAAAGGTCTTACGCAGTCGTTTCCCTCATGCCATGATCAAAGATATAGATATATCGAGGACAAAAAATAATAAGGGAATAGTAACAATCCTGACTTACAAAGATATCCCGGGAGTCAATGTAGTGCCCGTAGTCCTTATGGATCAACCACTTCTTGCGGAAAAAGAGGTAAGATATATAGGCGAACCGATCGCTCTGATAGCTGGAGAGGATAAAGAAGCCACTGAAGATGCATCCCATGAGATCAAGGTTGAATACGAAGAACTCAAACCGATTTTTGATCCTGTTCTTGCTATGAAAAGAAACTCGCCGAAGATTTACGGTAAAGACAATGTATTTTCACATCACAGGATAAGAAGGGGAAATATCAAGAGGGGATTTAATGAGTGCGATATCATCATCGAACACAGGTACACCACATCGTATCAGGAACACGCCTATATAGAGACCCAGGGAATGATCGCCGTTCCTTACGAGGAAACGATGGTGATATACGGCTCCATGCAGTGTCCTTTTTATGTCCAGGATGCCGTTTCCAAGATACTCGGGCTTCCTTACAATAGGGTTGAGGTGATACAAACCGCCACGGGTGGAGCATTCGGGGGTAAAGAGGATGTTCCCTCTTTAGTGGCTTCTCAAGCTGCTTTAATTGCATTTAAAACAAGGAGACCCGCTAAACTTATATATTCAAGGGAAGAGGATATAGAGTCGATGAGCAAGCGACATCCCGCGGTAATTCATTACAAATCCGGTGTTACAAGAGATGGTCACCTTAATGCCGTTGAGGTAAAATATATACTCAATGCGGGTGCATACAGCACACTGAGTCCGATTGTATTATGGAGGGGAACTGTTCATGCGGTGGGACCTTATAAATGTCCAAATGTGAAGGTAGATTCCTATGCGACAGCAACAAATACAGTACCCTGTGGGGCGTTTAGGGGATTCGGGACGCCTCAAATAACCTTCGCCGTTGAATCCCAGATGGATGAACTCGCCAATAAATTGAACATGGACCCAATTGAATTCAGACTGAAAAACATATTGAGAAAGGGCGACAGAACCGTCACGGGACATCTCATTAAAGACAGTATGGAACTCGAGAAAACGCTAAAGAAAGCTGCTCAGATCGGATGGAAAATAAAAAAAGAAGAATCAAAGGATTATATAAAAAGGGGAATTGGCGTAGCTTGTAATTATTACGGTGTCGGTCTGGGAGCTGGAGGAAAACACCTCTCGAAAGCGGGCGCGATGGTGAGTGTCCTGGGCGATGGTTCTGTAAACTTTGCAGTGGGAACCACGGAAATGGGTCAGGGCATGGAGACCGTGCTTTCCCAGGTCGCAGCCAGTGAACTTGGAATTAAATATGAGAAGGTTTCCATTGTTCTCACAGACACGACGAGGGTTCCAGACAGCGGACCCACGGTTGCCTCTCGTGCCACAGTGATGTCTGGAAATGCCCTGATAAAGGCATGCAAGCCAATAAAAAAGAGTATTACAGATATAGCTGCAAAAATGCTGGGATGCGCACCGTCAAAAGTTAAACTGGCAAATGGATTTGCCGGATTCGAGAAAAAGAGAATAAACCTTGATGATGTTGTAAGTGAATGTTTTAAGGAAAAGAGGATTATGTCCGCGCAGGGGTGGTATAAAGCACCTTATACATCCTGGAACAAAGCCACGGGTCAGGGGAAACCATACTTTATATATTCCACCGGAACAAACATAGCAAAGGTTGAGGTAAATCTCCTAACGGGTGAGGTGTTGGTCAAAAAGATCGTCGCCGTTCACGATGTGGGAAGGGTCATTAATCCTCAGACCGCAGCGGGGCAGGTAGAGGGTGGCGTATTACAGGGGGTTGGATACGCCCTCTTTGAGGAAATGGACTCCAGAGACGGAAAAATTCAGAATACAAATTTCTCCACCTATATACTTCCCACTTCAAAAGATTCTCCGCAGATAGTGTCGGTCTTCGTAGAAGATCCGTATCCCGAAGGACCCTTCGGAGCAAAGGGTCTTGGCGAACAACCACTGATTGGGGTGGCACCCGCTATAACCAATGCAATTTTTAATGCCACGGGCATTAGAGTAAGAGACCTGCCGGCAACGCCAGAAAAGATTATATTGGAACTGGATAGTCGTCAGGGAAAATTTTGAATCCTTGTGTAATTAGGACGCAGATGGACGCAGATAATCAGGATAAAAACTTTAAATATAAAGAGTTAACTGCTCATACGAGTCTGCGACAAAGATCATTGAAATTTTCTACAGGGTTTATAACAAATTGGGTTACGGATTTCTGGAAAGGTATACGAAAATGCTTTGATGATAGATATATGACGCAGATGGGCGCAGATTTACCCCGTTAAATATAGTCGCCTTATAAAGCAATACCTTGGTATTTATTTTAAGTTATTTAACGGGGTGAACAGGATAAGGAATTTAAGTATGCGGAAATTAAAGCAACAAAAAAGTTGGTGGAAGAGAATGAGGCACAACTATTAAACTATTTAAGAGCAACAGACATTGAGGTAGGTCTTCCACTTAACTTTGGGCGTGAACCGGAGATTAAAAGGAAGGCACTTGATAATCGCAGAAAAAGAAGTATAAAAAATCTTGATAATCCCTGCCTGACGGCAGGCAGGTGCGTTAATCTGCGTCCTAAAAATAACACCAAGTGATAAAAATAAAATTCACAGTAAATTCAGAGGAGAGGGAAATCGTTACCGAACCCACCAGAACCCTTCTTTCGATTTTAAGGGAAGAGCTTGGACTTACAGGGACAAAAGAAGGTTGCGGAAAAGGAGAATGTGGAGCCTGCACCGTTATTATGGATGGTAAACCTGTCCCCTCCTGCCTTGTTCTCGCCTGCCAGCTCGATGGATGTGAGATAACAACAATTGAGGGGCTGTCAGAGAATGGAAATCTCGACCCGCTCCAGAAGGCGTTCATTGAGGAAGGAGCTGTGCAGTGTGGATTTTGCATCCCAGGAATGATAATGTCTGCAAAGGCACTGCTTATGCGAAATCCAAGCCCGACAGAGGATGAGATAAAAGAGGCAATCTCAGGAAATTTATGCAGATGCACGGGATATACCAAGATTGTAAAGGCGATAGAAAAGGCAGCGAAAATGATAATTCACCATGGATAACAACATCTAACCACGGAGTAGCACGGACAACCACGGACTAACACAGAGAAAGATTTAAAATGAGCCAAGAATTCGTTAATAAAAACATCCGTGTAGTTCCGTGAGCTTCCGTGGTAAGTGTTATAAACACAGATGAAGAAGCTATACAGGGAGATAATAGACCTCTGTAACAGGGGAAAGGCAATAGCACTGGCGACGGTGGTTGAATCCGTGGGTTCCAGTCCGGGAAAAGCTGGAGCAAAGATGATAGTAGAGGAGGATGGTACCACCATTGGAACAGTAGGTGGCGGTCAGGTGGAATTTGCAGTCATCAAGGAGGGAATAGAGGCGATCAGGACCAAAACTCCGAAACTCATAGAATATGAGCTGAAAGATGATATGTTGTGTGGTGGAAAGATGAAGATATTTGTTGAACCGATTTTGACAGACCCCGTTCTCTACATCTTTGGCGCGGGTCATATCGGTCGGGCACTATCAAAAATAGCCGCAACCGCGGGATTTAATATAACAGTGATAGATGATAGAGAACAATTCCCCACGCGGGAGAGATTTCCCGACGCAAAGGAACTAATTTCGGGTAACTACGAAAAGATAATACCGGATCTTCCATTAGATCACAATTCCTATATTGTAATAACAACTCGCGCCCACAGTACAGATGAGGCCGTGCTCCGAGAGTGCATTGGAAGGGAGCATGCCTACATCGGAATGGTTGCGAGCAGGGAGAAGACAAACGGCATCTTTTCCAGATTAAAGGAACAGGGCATCTCCGAGAAACAGTTAAGGGAAGTCCACGCTCCAATTGGCAAAAAAATTGGTTCCAGGACTCCAGGGGAGATTGCCGTAAGTATTATGGCGGAGATAATCTCCGTTAAAAATTCATAGAATTGGACGCACCTGCCTGTCCATACGGATCCGTAGGGACCGGTGGGCAGGGATTAACTCAGATTGACTCAGATCTTGTGAGTCAGATTTTGCTGTGGAGCCACATACTTATCTATAGATTTGTGGAGTGCATCAGCTTGCTGATGCGATGAAGGTTTTCTCAAAGATTTTACGGGACATTTGGCATCTTCATTTTACATATTGATATTCCCATATGAAAGTATATAATCCCAAAAACATAAAGGAAGCATTGACTTACCTTGGAGGAAAGGATACCCATATCCTCGCGGGTGGGACAGACCTCATTGTAAGGATAAAAGATAGAGATATTTATCCAAAAAGTATCGTGAATATTAAGATGCTTCATCTTGATTATATCAAAATAAATGGAGATTTCATAAAGGTGGGTGCTCTCACATCAGTTGAAACCCTATACCGCTCAGAGATAATTAATACCTATGCGCCGGTGCTTTCGGATGCGGTGGGAAAGATGGGCTCACCTCAGATAAGAAACCTCGGAACCATAGGTGGAAATATCGCAAACGCCTCGCCGGCAGCCGATACAGTGCCCCCACTTTTCGTCTTGAACGCCGGTATCACATTGAAAAGTAGACGGGGAAAACGCGCTGTAGCCATCGGTGAATTCTTCACAGGTCCCGGCGAGAACATAATAGAACGGGATGAGTTCATTACAGAAGTGGTATTCAAGAAAATGGAAAGTGATGAAGTATGGTTTTTCAAAAAACTCGGGCAGAGGAAGGCACTCACAATAGCAAAGATATCTCTGGCTTTCGGTGGGAGACTTTCCGGGAGAAAACTCAACGAAGTATCTATTGCACTTGGAGCTGTTGCCTCTACTGTCATTTATGCAAAGCGAACCGCAGATTTTTTGAACTCCAAAAGATTGACCCGTGATGTTATTGATGTGGTATCAAAAATCATACAGAAGGAGATAGAACCCATTACAGATATACGCTCAACAGTAGAATACAGAAGAAAGATGGCAGGTGCACTCTTAAAACAGGGGCTATTAGACATTATGTATTCTGTCATTGCAAGGCAAAGCTGAAGCAACCTCCGAAGCCCCGAACGAAGTGAGGGGGGAAACAAGGGAAGCCGCCGAAGCAATCCTGCTGGGAATAATGCCTGTCATTGCGAGTCCACGCCAAAGGCGGGACGAAGCAATCTTTAGGAAGTCGATGAGATTGCTTCGCCTTCGGCTCGCAATGACACAGGATAGATCGTTCAATTATTACAGACGGGGATTATGAGAAAGATTAAAAACTATACAAGACCCAAATCCATAGAAGAGGCTTACGAAATCTACAAAAAAGGGAGATCTATATTTCTTGCTGGGGGTACATTCATTGGCTCAAAGAGGAATATCAAACTTGAAAACCTCATAGACCTTCAGGAGACAAAACTCAATTATATACAAGAGAAAGACGATTCTATTCATATAGGTGCTATGACCACTATATCCGATATTGTGGATGCGAAAACCGTTGCCTCTTCATTTTCTGGCATATTAAATAAGGCTGCACGCAGACTTGCCTCTCCTGCTATAAGGAATATCTCCACCATTGGCGGGAACATAATGTCGGGTGTCCCCTGGAGTGATATCACCCCTGTTCTTCTCTCTATAGATGCAGAACTTCTTCTTTTTGATGGAGAAACACACAGAGTTAAGATAGACAACTTCTTTGGGGACAGCAAATTCAGTAATATGCTCCTTCTGGAGATAATTATAAAAAGGTGGGGGAGAGGCTCATACCGAAGGTTCTCAAGAACAGAGGTAGATATACCACAGGTTGTCTGTGCTCTTACTCAACATAACAAAGTTCGTGCTGCTGCTGGAGCCATCTGGAAGTTCCCACAGAGGATACGAGGTCTGGAAACGGTGTTAGAAAAAGGTAAAGTGAGCGATAATGAGGTAAGGGATATTGTTGATAAAGAGGTTAAAGCGTTCTCCGACTTGCGAGGCGAAGCCGAGTTCAAGAAGGAAATCGCCTCTGCTTTGTTTATTGACATAGTCGAAGAATTAGGAACAATTCGCCACGGATAACCACGGAGTGGCACGGAAAAGAATTAGGAAAATTACTTTAAAAAGAGACCCACAAATCATAATAATCCGCGTTAATCCCTGCCTACCGGTCCCTACGGATCCGTATGGACAGGCAGGTGCGTCCTAAGAAGAATTCATGCAGATTGAAGTCAAAATAAATGGGGTTCTAAAAAAGTTGGAGACATCGCCCGGTGAGCGTCTTCTTGACTTGCTCAGAAGAAAGGGATATAAGAGCGTAAAAAGGGGATGTGAAGAGGGAGAATGTGGTGCCTGCAGTATAATTCTCGAAGGAAAACTTGTTAAGTCCTGTCTCATCTTTGCCCCACAGGTCTCGGGTCATAGTATTATAACCCTTGAAGGCCTTTCACCAAAAGGAGAACTCCATCCTATTCAGCGGGCATTTCTCGAGGAAGGAGCGGTTCAATGCGGATTCTGTACTCCGGGGATGATACTCGCAGCGAAGGTCTTGCTTGATAAAAATCCACATCCATCGGAGAAGGAGATAAAGGAGGCAATCTCGGGTAATCTCTGTCGATGTACCGGGTATGTGAAGATTGTAAAGGCAATAAAAAGAGTGGGGGAGACCCTGAATAAAAATGTTTAAAGAAGTCGGAAAAAATATCCAGCGAGTGGATGGATACAGCCTGGTCAAGGGGAATCCGGTATTTACTGACGATATAGACCTCAAAGATATGCTCTTTATCAAATTCTTGAGGAGTCCTCATCCTCACGCTGTAATCAAAAGTATTGATACCAGAGAGGCGGAAAAGATGGCGGGAGTTGCCCTTGTCCTCACGCATCAAAATACCCCGAGGGTCCCCCATACGACCGCTGGACAGGGGTATCCGGAGCCTTCGCCCTACGATAGCGTGATGTTCCCTCGAAAAATGAGGTTCGTTGGCGATCGGGTGGCGTGTGTGGCGGCTGAATCCCCGGAAATAGCACTCGATGCGGTAAAGAAAATAGATGTAGAATACAAGATTCTTTCTCCCGTATTCAACCCCGAAGATGCATTAAAAGACGGGGCGCCTATCATCCACGACGAGAAAGACTCCAGTGGTATTCTCGACCCCAAACACAACCTTGTGGGAGAAGTAGAGGTAAATGTTGGGAATCTCGATGCGGGATTCGGGGAGGCAGATGTTGTACTTGAGAACAGATATGAGGCCCACTACGCACAGCATACGCCAATAGAACCCCATATCGTTATTACCTACCTTGATGAAAACGGGCGTCTTGTTATCAGGACATCAACTCAGGTTCCCTTTCATGTGAGAAGAATATGTGCAAATGTTCTGGGAATTTCTATTCGTAAGATAAGGGTGATAAAACCAAGGATAGGAGGTGCTTTCGGTACAAAGCAGGAGGTTTATCTTGAGTACATTGCGGCTTATGTGACCCTTCAGACGGAAAGACCGGCAAAGTTCGAACTCACCAGAAGTGAGGAGTTCACCTCGAGGACGAGACACCCCATAATCACAGTTCTAAAAGTTGGGGCAAGGAAAGACGGCACCCTCACCGCAATAGATATGAGAATTCTGTCCAATACTGGCGCCTATGGTTCACATGCCACTACCGTAATGTATAATACCGGGAGCAAGGTCCTTCCTCTGTACAGATGTCCGAATGTGAGATTCGAGGGGAAGGTAGTGTACACCAACTTGCCGGTTGCGGGCGCCTATCGTGGATACGGTGCAACACAGGGATATTTCGCCACGGAATCCATGCTCGATGAGATAGCGGAGAAGATCGGAATGGCCCCCGTAGATTTAAGGAGAAAAATCCACATAAAGGAGGGAGAGACATCACCCATATTTGACGCCCTTGGTGAGGGGAAAAAGGGAATTCCCCAGGTAATAAGCTCCTCCAAACTTCCACTGTGTATAGAAGAGGGTTTTAAACTCATCAAATGGAAGAAAAAGCCAAAGGAAGAAGGGAAGATGAAAAGGGGATATGGATGTGCAATTATGATGCAGGGCTCCGGAATTCCCGCTGTAGATATGGGAGCGGCAACCATTAAGATGAACGAAGACGGCTCGTTCAACCTTCTTGTGGGCGCCACAGACCTGGGGACGGGTTCGGATACCATCCTTGCCCAGATAGCCGCCGAGACCCTGAAGGTGCCGACGGAGAGAATTATCGTTTATTCATCGGATACAGATTTCACACCTTTTGATGTCGGCGCCTATGCCTCATCCACAACATATATATCTGGTGGGGCGGTTCTCAAAACGGCGAGAAAGGTGCTCGAAGAGATCATCCTCATCGGGGAGAAAATGCTAAACGAAAGTAAAGAAAATCTCAAGGTAGAGAATGGTAAGGTCGTCAGCAAAAAGACAAATAGCTCGGTTACCTATCGGGAGATAGCCTGTAATGCCCTTTATGAAACGAACCAGCACCAGATAATCGCCTCTATGTCTCATATTTCTCACAAGTCACCACCGCCATTCGCAGCACATTTTGTGGAAATTCTTATAAACAGAGGAACGGGAAAGATAAAAGTGGAAAAATATGTTGCATGTGTCGATTGCGGAACCGCAATTAATCCCAAACTCGCCGAGGGACAGGTTGAGGGTTCGATAATAAACGGGATAAGCTATGCCCTCACCGAGGAATTCATCTTTAATAAGAATGGCAAGATGAGGAACGCATCTTTTCGGGATTATAAGATATTTACTGCGATGGATATTCCCGAGATGAAGGTAGTTCTAATTCCATCACACGAACCATCTGGTCCCTTCGGGGCGAAGAGTGTCGGAGAGGTATGCATAAACGGTCCCTGTCCGGCAATTGCAAATGCCATTTATGATGCAGTTGGGGTGAGAATAAGAAAGACTCCATTTACACCCGAGAGAGTCCTGAAAGCAATGGGCGAAATTGAGCACTTGAAGGATATTCACAAAATGGAAAATTATTGAAAGGGAAAGGTGATGAAAATGAAGACAAAGTTATTTTTATATGCTTTTGGTGTTTGGTTTATATTTGTCATTGCGGCTATCCTGAATGGAGGGTTCAGGGAATCATTCGTAACACCTAAAGTAGGTGAATATGCTGGGCATGTAATTAGCACAATCATTTTTATCTGTGTTATCTTAGCGGGGACATATCTATTCATCAGTAATTTGAAAATCGACTATAACAAAACTGATTTGGTTTTGATTGGTGCGTTTTGGCTTATATTAACCATTTTGTTTGAATTTGGCTTCGGCCACTATGTCATAGGTCATTCATGGAGTAGGTTATTCGCGGATTACAACATTCTTAAAGGGAGAGTATGGAGTCTTGTATTGCTAACGACCTTCATTGCTCCGTTGGTAGTTGGTACCATTTTGAAGAAATAGGTCTGCAGGTTACGAAAGTTAGAAGAGATAGAGGCGTTCAACATCGCCTATCAGAGCGTATCTGGCTTCGTGTCTTCGGCACTCCGCCCAAATCCTGCTTCGCAGGACTTCAGATAAGCTCGGAACATTATCTGCAATGGGAGATAGCGTGAAAAAGAAAGCGATAATGTCCCTGGTCGATAATGTAGTCAAATACTACGCTGTCCGTGCCTCGGAGTATGACGATACTGCTGGCTACACAGACCCCATTTCTGAACGGCTTCGGGTCCCGATCAAAACGAGATATCAACAGGCGTTTGCTGGACATGAAGTGCTAGAGATTGCCTGCGGGACTGGGTATTGGACAGGCGAAGTTTATTATTTAAACTGTTAGGCGAAATTTTCGCCCTTCAGGAATGAATCAACATGAGAGCTAAGTTTCAAATATTGGTAATCCCGTTTGTGATCGGTGAAAACGAAAAACTGGAATTAGCCGTTTTCAAAACAAACGATGGTAGGTATTGGCAATTCATAGCTGGTGGTGGAGAAAACGATGAAACAGTACTCGAAGCAGCTCAGAGAGAAGCATATGAAGAAGCAAGAATCCCGAGAGACAGCAAGTACTTCAAGCTCGATACTATGGCAATGATTCCAAAAAGCCACTTTCATGACCACAAGAGTAAGACAGGTCTCTATGTTATTCCCGAGTACTGCTTTGGAGTATTGATAGAAAGCAAGGCTTTGCTTCTTTCGGGAGAACATTCGCAGTATTCATGGCTGAGCTATGAAGAAGCTACGAAGTGCCTTAGGTATGACAGTAACAAAACGGCATTGTGGGAGTTACGAGAAAGAATAAAAGATGGGAGTATAGCGGTTCATTGAACGGGAGACACTATCAACTGTCATGTGGTCAAATCGAAAAGATGGCGAAAACTACACATAAACATTATCCGAAATTTCTCAATTAAAATGAAGAAGTCATGTTTGTAGCACCAAAATATAGTTATCATCGTCTTGTCGGTTTAGACACTTCCATAAAAGAAATCAGTATGATTTTACCTCTGACGATATAAAGCCCGAAGCCGTTAAGTGATATGCCCAAGCCCGCCTTTAAAAAGGAAAATTTATATACAAACGAGGAGAAAAGACATCGATGGATAAAATGGATGAATATTACTCTAAACGTACTCGAGAATACGAGCGAATATATCATCGAGATGACCCAATAAGGCAAAGCGAACAGAATAAGATTGCCGAAGCGATAAAGAAAACCTTTCGTAACCGGAAGGTTCTTGAAGTTGCCTGTGGGACAGGTTTTTGGACAACTTTTTTATCTGAGTCAGCAAAAAATATTATAGCTATTGATAATAGTAATGCAGTTTTAGAAATTGCGCGGTCTAAACACTATAAATGCCCTACATATTTTCAAAAATGTGATGCCTACAATCTTCCATTTCTTGAATGCTCTTTCGATGGCAGTTTGGTAAACTTTTGGGTTTCCCACATCTCGAAAGAGAAAATAGGAGTGTTCCTAAGAGGTTTGCATCGGGTACTTTCGGACAGATCCAGAATTTTTATAGCCGACAACGTATTCAATGAAGGCATAGGAGGAAAACTGGTGCAAGATGAAGGAGATGATAACACCTACAAAATACGTACTCTTGAAAGTGGTGAACAATACAAGGTCTTGAAAAATTACTATTCTGAAGATCAGATTATAAATATTTTTGGCAAAAGCACAAACCCTCTGAATATATACTTCGGTAAATGTTTCTGGTATATATGTTGCGAGTTAAAGAAGGATTAGTGCGTCGTCATCTAACACATATCTACCTATCGGCAGACAGGTTAAAGGCGATTTGTTCTCCCCATGCGGGTCGTATGACCAGAGGCGAGATTTCTACTTCGTTACGACAAGAAAAAATGTCTCCCATTACGATTTTTTAAAAAATCGTTTTCGCAGCGCAAATAACATACTGAGCTTCCACAACCACCGAAGGATCCGTATCCATTCCCTGTGGATCCTGCCCATATCCATACGGATCCTGTGGACGGGTCTTGAGACGGAACGGATCTTGAGATGGACAACACAAATTGATTTTATGTCCTGCCTGTCGGCAGAGGGGTGTGTAAGATGAATGATAATATTGATTGCAAAAGTTTGGAAAAGCCAATCCTAACTGCTACAGAGGCACTTGAAACACGGCGCATTCAAAATTCTATTCCTGATTCTTGCGTCGCTATCGTCTGTTTTCGTGGTAGACGAGCTTCTGACAGGTTGATAAAGAGATTAGGGGGTGTTCCAATCCAGGGAGAAATTATATACGGACATCGATTATATTATTCTTCTGAGTTTAATCTATTAATTGTTCCAGGGGCAATTTACGGCGGTCCAATTATTGCAATTATAATAGAAGAACTTTTCGCACTGGGTGTCAAAGTATTAATTGGTTTTGGTGCTGGAGGATCGATTAATCATAATGTTCAACCTGGAAGTATATTTATTGCCAAAAAAGTTATATGCAGAGACGGTACATCTAAAGAATATTCAGATATGAAAAACTGTGAACCTGACTCGCGATTCCTAAATTATTACGCTAAACGAAAAAATGAACTAGATGCTTTATTTTTAAATGGGTTAACAACTGACAGCCTGTATAGGGAAACGCCAAGAAAAATAAAGGACTGGAGACAATTAGGAGCTGATTTCATAAATTTAGAGATTAGCCCATTTTATGTTGTGTCTAAAGTTCTGGATATGAGGTCAATCTACATAGGTTTGATTACGGATTTTGTAGGAGAAAAATGGGAAAATACATATTGGAATAAAAACTACGATACAAAAGATAAGATCGATTCGAGAATCATTGAAACCATAAAAGAGTTAGTTATGGAAAAATCTCTTGTTTCTGATGAGTAGGATAGCTGCCAGCGGATAAAAGGCTACGGTGCTACGCACCTTTGCCCAAAATGCCTTCGCAACTTCTTTTATCTGTCTTCTGCTATCTGCCATTGTCCTATTTTGGGCATTAAGTGGAAAATGTGTTTACGCCAATGAAGATTTATGAACGTTTAAGCCAAGTATACGATCTTGATTGGGGGAAATTCGCAGAGCAATATATAAGTTTAATCAATCAACTCCTCGATGAACGTGGTATTACCCAAGCAAGGATTCTCGACCTTGCGTGTGGGACGGGTACCTTGGCAATAAACTTTGCTAATCGTGGACACTTCGTTCATGGTATAGACATTTCACCACAAATGATCGAAGTAGCCAAATCGAAATCGATTGGGTTGGCGAATATCTCTTTCGAGGTGCAGGATATGACACACTTTCGAATTGAGGAGAAATTTGACATAGTTACATGTACATTTGACTCCATCAATTATTTACCTGATATAAATAGCGCAAAGGCGATGTTCTATCGCGTTGCTACGGCCCTTCACGAATCAGGATTATTCATCTTTGATTCCAATACGGATCGATTATATACTAATCGCCATAAGGGGATGCACAAGCGTGAACTCGGTGGGAAATCTTTTGTTCAAAAACTTAACTATGACCCAATAAGGAAGGAAGCAACAACGGTATTTGAATTCTCAAACGGAGATATCGAGGTTCATAAGCAGCGCCCTTACGATTTAGCAGAACTTGAACCTTTTCTTACTGACGCAGGTCTGCGTATATTTCATATGTTTTCGGGATTCGATAAGGAACCGTATAATCTTGAGAGTGAGAGGTTGATTTGCGTAGCAGAAAAAGAAACAATGGACAACANNTTTGAGTTCTTTTCTTGACAAAATGCATTATCAGTGTAGAATAGTTTATGAGTCGAGTAATCGTAATTTCCATAGTTCAAAAGTGACGGACTTCGCAAACACGCGAGCCACTATATGAAATTACGCCTTTAATAAGTATAGTAAGGAGTAAAATAATGAATAAATATCCAGAACCCACCGTTGGAGCTGTAATATTTAACCCTGAAGGAAAGATTCTTTTATGTAAATCTCAAAAATGGAATAATAAATATGTGCTTCCCGGTGGACATATTGAACTGGGAGAAAAAATGGAAGATGCTTTGAGAAGAGAAATATTAGAAGAAACAGGACTGAATGTATATGATATAGAATTGATCGGTTTAGAAGAATGCATTTACAATAATTCATTTCATGAAAAGAAACATTTTATTTTTATAGATTATCAATGTAAAACAGATTCATATGATGTTATCTTAAATGAGGAATCACAGGAATATAGATGGGTTGACCTTGATGAAATCGAGAATTATAATTTAAATAGTTTTACAAAAAAATTATTGATGCAACTAAAAAACAAAAAAGAGTCAAAAAATAAAGTGGAAATACTTTATAAATATATTGAATAAAATAATTAAAGCATTGCGCAACTTCATATAACACATATCTACCTGCTGCCTGTCTGTCCATGCGGATCCGTAGGGACCAGTAGTCAAGTAACGATTTTTTAAAAAGTTCGTTTTTGCAGCGCAAATAACAGATGGGGTTTCCACGATCCACAACACCTCCTTTCTGATTTTTACCTTGACAAAACCGAGATTGTGCTATATAATTATCCCAAATTATGCGTTAAGAAACCATTCACCCCGTGAAATAATTTATTTCACAGGGCAGGGATTACACCTGCCTACCGGCAGGCAGGCAAGATTATCACCTACCTACCGCAGGCAGGCAAGATATTTGCAAATAAAGAACTTATGCACAGCATCCGTATGGACAATAATTAAATAAGAACCATCTTTTCACCCAAAAGGTGAAAACCCGCAATCTAAATAATTCTTATATGATCTGTGCTTATCCCTGCCTACCGGCAGACAGGCGTGGTTAATGCATATTCTGGAATTATACAACACAAAGCTTTAATTTTTATTAGCTCATGATTTAAGGAGATAAAATATGAATAATATAGAGATAATTGACACAAATGCAGAAAATATTCTTAAATACGGGGTTTGCGGGTACAAAAATATTAAGCGAGAAGGATACCCGGAAAAGATTGAGTGGCTAAAAGACCGCTTTCCGGAAGGTATGAAAATTAAAACATTGTACTCAGATAAGGATGGAACGCAGGGCATGATTGAATACATTCCAGGTGAATATTGCTGGAGACCGGTTGAAGCAAGTGGATACATGTTCATTCATTGTGTCTTTGTTGGTTCTAAAAGTGCTTATAAAGGAAAAGGTTATGCTTCGCTTTTAGTGGATGAATGTCTAAAAGATGCTAGAAAGGAAAATTTGCATGGGGTTGCTGTGATAACTCGTAAAGGCTCGTTTATGGCGGGTAAGGAATTATTCGTAAAAAACGGTTTTGAGGTTGTGGATAAAGCGCCACCTGATTTTGAGTTACTTGTGAAAAAATTCAACAAAAACGCACCCACACCCAAATTCAAAGGAGATTGGGAAAAAAGACTAAGTCAATATGGCAAAGGTCTAACGATAATTAGAGCAGACCAATGCCCTTACTCAGTAAAAAATGTTAGAGAAATGAGTGAAACTGCAGAGAAGATATACGGCATAAAGCCAAGTATAATAGACTTAAAAAATTGCAAGGAAGCCCAGAAAAGCCCATGCGCGTTTGGAACCTTCTGCATAGTATACAATGGAAAAGTGATTGCAGACCATCC
This sequence comes from Caldifarciminota bacterium UBA3073, assembly GCA_002366725.1. GTDB lineage: Bacteria > Hydrothermota > UBA3073 > UBA3073 > UBA3073 > UBA3073. The sequence goes on along the minus strand of DFBT01000083.1, from coordinate 36,525 downwards.
AATAAGTAATAAAAGGTTCACGAACATTATGGGTAAAGAGGTAAAATAGCATGTTGGCTGAAAAAAGCCTTCTCGGCCTGGCATTAATCTCAATGTCACTCATGATGAATTCATGCGCGGGGACAATAAGGGCTTAATATCTGAATTGCAGACACTCCCGGTGCGAAACAGTTAACTCAATCAGGAAGTAAGAGGAAATATGAAATTAAGTTTTAAGGAAACGAAACCGGTAATGACCCAAACCCAGGCGGTACTTGAGGCATCCAGATGTCTTTTATGTGAGGATGCACCTTGTAATAAAGGTTGTCCGGCGGGGATCGATGTCAAAAAATTCATCAGGGCAATTAAGTTTGAAAATTTCCGCCACTCAATGGATTTGATTAAGGAAAATAATATCTTACCCGGGGTTTGCGGAATTGTTTGCCCCCGAGAGGTGTTGTGTGAAAAAGAATGCTCAAACACCGAACTCTCCACCCCAATAAAAATTGGAGATTTGCAGAGATTTGTGGCAGAGAAAGAATACACGGCAAAACACAAATTATCTCCCACAATCAAGAAAAATAAGACCAAGGTGGTGGTGATCGGTTCGGGACCTGCGGGACTTTCCTGTGCAGCAGAACTGGCAACACGCGGATTTGAGGTGACGATCTTTGAGAGGAGAGAAAGGTTGGGCGGTGTTTTGACCTATGGAATTCCCGCCTATCGACTTCCCAAAAGGGTAGTTAAACAGGAAATAAACTATATTAAGAAATTGGGGGTTAAAGCCAGGAAAGGGACAGTGGTTGATAGTCTCGACGATGTACTTAATTCGGGCTTTAGGGCGGTATTTATCGGGGTTGGATTGGGCAAACCGATGTTCTGTGGAATTCCAGGCGAGAAGTTGAAGGGAGTTGTGGAGGGGGTGAAATTCTTAGAAGAGGTAAATGAGAATCCCAAAAAAGTGGTGATTGGTGAAAGAGTAATTGTGATCGGTGGGGGGAGTGTGGCAATGGACTGCGCATGCTCTGCTTTAAGGGTTGGAGCAAGGCATGTCGATTTGGTCTGTCTGGAAGCCCCAAATGAGCTTCCCGCATTCAGGGAAGAGATAGAACGGGCGCAAAATGAGGGAATAAACATACATACAAGATTCATGCCCCTGAGAATCATCGGTAAGGACGGAAAGGTTGCCGGACTGAAGGCGATAAAGATCGATTGGAAAATCCCGGGAAGGTTTCTCCCGGACAACGCAGTTAAAATTAAGGGAAGCAACTTAACCCTGGTTGGAGATGCCGTAATTGAGGCAATTGGACAGGCACCAGAGCCCAGTTTGCTATTTAAAGGCTTGAAAACTCGCAGAGGATACCTGGTGGTGAATAAAGATATGATGACTTCAAAGAAGGGAGTATTTGCCGGTGGGGATATAATCATTTCGAAGGAGGGAAGAACCGTTGTTCAGTCAGTTGCCGAAGGTAAAAAGGCTGGTGAGGCGATCGCCGCCTATTTAAAAAATTCCAGTAAATTTAAATAGGTGAAGTCCCCATGGAGCCACAGATTTCACTGATTATACTGATTGTTATTACAGAGAAAGGCAAATTGGAATTTTTGAACTCTATGCATTCCTTTAAAATATGAAGAAGCTATGATTATAGAATTTGAAGAAGCGGGTATTGCCTTTCAAAACCAAGCTGAGCTTGAGGTTTATTACAAAGGAAGAAAACTTAACAAAAAATATAAAGCTGATTTCATTGTAGAAAAGAAAGTGCTTGTCGAACTGAAAGGAACACATGGATTGACCGAGATCGATGAGGCTCAGACGATTAACTATCTCAAAGCTACAGAATTGCAAGTGGGACTGATGCTTAATTTCGGTAGAAGCAGTTTAGAATGGAAACGGGTTGTTTATTGAGCTCACTGATTACACTGGTTATTTAATCGGAATCTGTGGAATCAGTGTAATCTGTGGCTTGAAATTAAATGGAAACATTGGAAAAAATGAAGGAAAATGAAGTATCATGGAATTGAATTGGGGGTAGATTTTTGTGGGCTTAAATTCCAAAACCCGTTTATCCTTGCTGCGGCACCCCCCACAGATGATCTGGATATGGTTAGAAGTGCATTTGAAGCCGGTTGGGCTGGTGCGGTCTTGAAGACAACATCTGTTGAAGGAACAATTGTTGACCTGGTTTATCCGATGATCTCATCTTTGGACTTCGAAGGTAAAAAATTGGTTGGCCTGGGAAATATCGATCTAATCTCCGAGCATCATATCGATGAAATAGAGAAAAGAGTGGGAATACTTAAAAGTGAATTTCCCAGTAAAATTGTGGGGGCATCAATTATGGGTACGAAAAAAGAGGATTGGCAATGTTTGGTACAGAGGTTAGAAAAGGCGGGTGTAGACCTTATAGAATGCTCATTTTCCTGTCCGCAGGGAAGTATGGGAGAGGAACCCGGGGCTATGCTTGCACAATCAATTCCGGCGACAGAAATGGTCACAGGATGGGTAAAGGAAGCAGCAAGGAGGGTACCCGTTATAATTAAGGTTACTCCCCAAGTTACAAATATCGTTGATGTGGCAGGGGCGGTAAAGAGGGGAGGGGCAGATGGAATCTGTGCCTCAAATACAATTCCGTCACTTATGGGGATTGATATCCATTCTCTTACACCTCACCCGGATGTGAGGGGAAAATCATCTTATAGTGGAATGAGCGGGGCAGCAATAAAGCCGATTACCTTAAGAACCATAGCGGAAATTTCCAAAGCGATTGATATACCGATCACCGGGACTGGTGGGCCCACAACATGGAAGGACGCGGTTGAATTCCTCCTCGTCGGGGCGACGACAGTTCAATTCGCAACTGCCGTCATGCGTTATGGTTATGACATAATTGAAGATTTAACAAGTGGTCTTGCCTTTTATATGGAAGAAAAGGGATTCAAAAGTGTGGTGGACATTATTGGAAAAAGCCTTCCCAATATCGTTACACACGGAGAATTGGAAAGAAAAACAGTTATCTCTAAAATTGATGAACAGTTATGCATAAAATGCGATGCCTGCTATATCACCTGTCGGGATGGAGGTCATCAGGCGATAAAATTAGAGAGAGAAGACAGACTTCCCGAGGTTGATGAAGAAAAATGTACGGGATGTGGATTGTGTGTGACCATCTGTCCGGTAGATGCCATTACACTGAAAGAAAAAATTGTGAAATGTAAAATGTAAAAAGGGTTAAAATGGGGATTTTGATTAAAAACGGAATTTTAATAACCCTGGGAGAAAAGAATCGGGTAATTGAGAACGGGGCTGTTCTAATTGAAGGGAATAAAATTAAAGATTTCGGTACCTCCGACGAGTTTAAAAAACCGACCAACGCAGAGGAAATCGATGCATCCGGTAAGATCATTATGCCTGGTTTTATCTGTACACACCATCATCTTTATTCCACATTCTCCAGGGGGATGAGGACTCCCAAAAAGCCGGCAAGAAATTTTTTGGAGATACTGGAGAAAATCTGGTGGAGGTTAGACAGAACTTTAACAGCTGAAGATATTTATTACAGCTCATTAATCCCCCTGATTGAATCTATAAAGAAGGGGACAACCACCATTTTTGACCATCACGAATCTCAATCATATCAAGTGGGAAGTCTGAATGAAATCCAGAAGGCGGTACGAGAGATGGGAATCCGCGCCTGTCTCTGTCTGGGGACTTCCGATAGATACGGAAAGGGCAAAGATGGGCTCGAAGAAAATGCGAGATTCCTGAAGAAAATAAAAAATGAAAAAGATAAAGGTTTGGCAACTGGAATGGTGGGATTGCACGCATCTTTCACTGTAAGCGATGAAACACTTGACAGGTCAGTTGAGATCGCTCAAAAATATAATTGTGGAATTCATCTGCATGTGGCAGAGGATAAATCAGATGAGGATGACAGCCTCAGAAAATACGCGTTGCGGATTGTGGAGAGATTAGAAAAGCACGGTGCCCTGGGGCAAAAATCTATTGCCGTCCATTGCGTAAATATTGATGAGAGAGAACGGGATATATTGAGAGAAACCAAAACAAATGTTGTGCATAATCCCGAGTCAAATATGAATAACGCGGTTGGCTGTGCCGATGTTCCCGGAATGATGCGCAAGGGAATTCTGATTGGTTTGGGTACCGATGGAATGTCCTCTGATATGTTATCCCAGATGAGAGCTGCTTGCCTAATTCTCCGCCATACCGCCCGTGACCTGAAAGTAGGATTTTCCGAGGCGGCAAAAATGCTCCTGGAAAATAATCCCGAAATAGGGGAGAGGGTCAACGGCTTTAAAATCGGACGAATTGAAAGGAACTACTTAGCTGATATAATCTTGTTAGATTATTTTCCCCCTACAGAGATCAATGAAGACAATTTTCTCGGCCACTTGGCTTTCGGCATGGTTAATTCCGTTGTCGACACCACAATTTGTAACGGAAAGATTTTAATGAGGAATAAGAAACTAATTGGAATAGATGAGGAGAGAATAACCCAGAAATCGAGGGAACTCGCCAGAAAATTATGGGAAAGATTAGACTATTAAGATGTGTAAGTTGTGGTAGAGAATATCTACCGGGAGAAGTCCAATACACCTGTCCCGATTGTGGAGACCTCCTGGGAACTCTCGATGTCGTATATGATTATGAGAGTATTAAAAGAAAATTTTCAAAGGATATTCTGAACGAAAACGGGGACTTTTCCCTCTGGCGATACCTTCCTATTTTACCCGTAGAAAGAACAGAGTACATCCAATCCCTTCACACCGGCTGGACGCCCCTAACGAGATTTTATCAACTGGAAACAACCCTCGGGCTCGGGCGATTGCATATAAAGGACGATACCAGAAATCCAACCGGCTCATTAAAGGACAGGGCAAGTTCAATTGCAATAGTGAGGGCATTGGAGGGGGGACATAAGGTGGTTACCGCTGCTTCCAGTGGAAACGCCGGCTGTTCTATGGCGGCATTTGCGGCATGCGCCGGTATAAAATCATACATATTTGTGCCAGACACCATTCCAAGGGCGAAACTCGCCCAACTTGTGATATTTGGCGCCAATGTAATCCTCGTAAAGGGAACCTATGATCAATCATTCGAACTATGCCTCGATGCATCTAAAAGATGGGGATGGTATAGCCGAAACACGGCGTATAATCCATACCTCGTTGAAGGCAAAAAGAGCGTGGCACTCGAAATATGCGAACAACTGAACTGGAAAATTCCGGATAAGATATTTGTACCGGTGGGCGATGGATGCATAATCAGCGGGGTATGGAAGGGTTTCTGCGATATGCATAAACTGGGATTTATTGACGGTTTGCCCTCTCTTGTGGGGGTACAGGCAGAGGGCAGCGCACCTCTTGTCGAGGCATTTGAGGAAGGTAGAAGCTCTGTAGAACCCATTATTCCTCATACTATAGCAGATAGTATAAAAGTAGGAAACCCAAGAGACCAGGTTAAGGCATTAAGGGCGATAAGGGAGTCAAGTGGTACCTTTATCTCCGTCTCTGACAAAGAGATTAAGGATGCGATAAATCTGCTTGCAGCATCAACCGGTATCTTCGCAGAACCTGCAGGGGCAACCGCACTGGCTGGACTTAGAAAGGCAGTGGGGGAGAGGCTGGTTGACCCGAACGAACGAATAGTCATACTGATCACCGGCACGGGATTAAAAGACATCGAAGCGGTTGATTTTGATATAGAAACCAAAACGATAGCGGTAGAACCTTCGATAGAAGATGTAGAAAGAAAACTCGGAATATTTAGAGAAAGGGAGCGACCATGAGATAGCCCCTCTCTGGTGGAGTTGATTTGAAGAACCCATCTCATATCCTGAGGTGGGTTTTTTAATTTGTAAAATCTTAACAGAATCTTAATATTTGTTTAATACTCTCTTAACAATTTCAGGGTATACTAAACTTGAATTTAATATTTGTTTTTTCATAGGGGGTGATATTATGGGGTAGGATGGAAAGAGATCTAAGGTATTGAGAGAAAGTTTGTGAACCCTGTGGATAGAAAGGAGGAGGAGATGGAAAAATGGAGAGTATTGATGAGCCTGCTCGGTGTCTTAATTGCAAGCTCTCTTTTGGCTGGTCTCAAAGGGGGTGAAAGTCAGATAAAGGCGTATTCCTGGTACAGATATACCTATGAGCAAGAAGATACTGATACAAAAAAGAATGAATTTGCTGTAAAAAGGGGCTATCTCAGATGGGAACATCAATTTACGGATAAAATAAAAAGCAGGGTAACCCTTGATTTTTTCTCATCGGATAAAGACCCACATGGAGCGGGGCTGAAGCTCAAGGACACCTATGTTGATTTAAAGTATCTCATCCCCGAGGGCAAGATTAAAGCAGGGTTGCAGAAGACCTATTTTGGACTCATCTATGACTGGGATTATCTCACTATTCAGAAGGCACTTGAGGATAAGGAGAAGCTCGTATCCAGCAGAGATTATGGAATCTCAATTGGCGGAAATATCCCAAATGGATTTGGTGAGTGGAATCTTGAGATAGTGAATGGAGAGGGCTACAAGAAAACAGGGGGTGATTTAAACACCGAGCTCGCATATCTCGGGAATATCAGGATAATACCGATACCGGGTATAACCGTAGGTGCTTCTGTCTTAAATGAGAATGCGAAGGAGAGTCCGTACGAGAAGAGACTGCCCACCGTCGGTATGGGTAGAGTTGCTTATGGCCCCATAGATGTGTGGTTAGAATATCTCTGGACAGACAGAGGAGATAAGGATAATCCAACAAACTCACAGGGATATATGGTCATGCCGATACTGAAGGATGTGCTCCCAAACCTCGATATTATTCCAAGATATGACCACTGGGACCCAAATACAGACGAAGAAGACGACGGTCCCACAAGATACATTCTGGGGTTTAACTACCATTTTGTGAAGGCCTCCAAAGGTAAACCCGGTGTAATGTTACAGTTGAATTTTGAACGGAAGCAAAAAGAAGAAGAGGATTCAAAACCCGAGAACCAGCTTCTGGCACAACTGCGGTGGGAATTCGCAACGGGTGCATTCTGAGCCCCAATAGAGACGGAGTGCATTAGCTTGCTAATGCAAAGACTAAATCTTTGATTTTTGATACCTGCCTACCGCCTGCCTGCCGGTAGGCAGGGCAGGCAGGTTTAATATAACAATGGGGGTGTTATGAAAAGGATCTGGATACTGGCGGTAATGCTTCTTGCGACATCAGTTTTTGCCTTCCAGTGGCCCTGGGCAAAGAAAAGAGAAGGACAGCTAACAATTCAAGGCTCCACAACTGTTCTTCCCATTGCACAGATGGCTGCGGAGGAATTCATAAAGAAGCATCCGAACGCAAATATCACGGTGCGCGGGGGAGGCTCGGGTACGGGTATAGCAGCACTTATAGATGGAACAACTGATATTGCAAACGCATCCAGGCCAATGAAAACAAAGGAGATGAAGACGGCGAGGAGCAAGGGAATAGACCCTTACCCCACGATAATAGCAAGAGATGGAATTGCAGTTGTTGTCCATTCTTCGAACCCTTTATCAAAGATGAGCCTGGACCAGATAAGGGCGATCTTCAGCGGAGATGTGAGCAGATGGAGTGATGTCGGAGGCAAAAATGAACCCATCGTAGTGATCTCAAGGGATGTCGCCTCTGGTACATTTGAGGTGTTCAAGAAACTTGTCCTAACAGGGGGAAAGGTGAGACAAGATGCCCTTATGCTTGCATCGAATATGGCAGTGGCAACCACAGTGGAAAAGACTCCGGGGGCAATTGGTTATGTCGGTCTCGGGTATATCTCGGAGAGAGTAAAGGCTGTATCAATAGACGGGGTTATACCCACAAAAGAGACCTCCGCATCCGGTGAATATCCACTGGCAAGACCGCTCTATATATATACCAATAGAGAACCGTCTGGTCTGGCGAAGAGTTTTATAGACTTCGTCCTCCGCCCCGAAGGCCAGGAAATAGTGGATAAGCAGGGTTTTGTACCGGTGAGATAATCAAGAATATCTATATTCAGAGAATTCTCCAGAACAATGTTCTGGAGAATTCTCTCTTCTGAGATAAATCTTCCAATCTGCGCATCTTCGCATATTTGCATATTCAAATATTCGAAGATGATATAGGGAGTTAATTATGGAAAAAGGACATAAGATTGGAGTCGTTTCCAAGAGCAGAAAGAAGGCAAAAACGAAGACGATAGCCCTTATTGCCCATGATGCAAAGAAGGTTGATATAGTGATGTTTGCCAATAAACATAAAGACAAACTTGCCCAATGCGAACTTATTGCAACGGGGGCAACGGGAAGAGCTATTAGGGAGAAACCGGGGCTTGAGGTGAAACAGATGCTTGGAGGTCCCGAGGGTGGCGACCTACAGATTGCCGGTCTTATTGCGAGCGGAGAGATTGACCTTGTGATTTTTTTGAGAGACCCACTTACTGCCCAACCTCATGACCCTGATATCTTTGCCCTTTTGAGGGCATGTGATGTCCATAATATCCCACTCGCAACGAATCTTGCCTCATCAGAGGCACTCATAGGGAGTTTGTTATGAGAGATAGCTGGTTACTCTGTGATTTTCATATACATAGTAATATGAGCGACGGAAGTCTACCCATTGAGGACGTAGTTGATATGTATGGTAGAGAGGGATTTGATGTTATCTCAATAACCGATCATATTCTGGATAGTCATACACTCAAAGAACGGGAGGAAAAGGGAGAATCTGTGTGTGCAGTAAGAGAAGATAAGTTCAAGGAATATATCAGTATCTTATGGCGCGAGGCAAGTCGTGCCTGGAATGAATACGAAATGCTACTGATCCCCGGAATAGAAATAACAAACAACTATAAAGGCTATCATATACTCGCAATAGACATCAAGGAATATATTGACCCAACCCTACCTGTGGAGGAAATAGTTAAAGAAATTCACAAACAGGAGGCAATTGTTATTGCCTGTCATCCACACTATGGGAAAAGAGAAGCGAGGCACCTCTATCAACATCTCTGGAGAAATAGAGAGAAATACGCCTATCTCTTCGACGCATGGGAAATTGCAAACAGAGACGATCTCTTTGATGCGGTTGGTCTGAAAAAGTTCAATTATGTGGCAAACTCAGACTTCCACGAACCAAGACATCTTTATTCCTGGAAATCGCTCATTTATTGTGATAAGAATGTTGAGGCGGTAAAATCCGCAATAAGGGAGAATAAAAATATAGCAATTTATCTCTTTAGAAAACAAGAAGACTGACAATGACGAAAGAAAAATTCATAAAGAGATTTTTTCTCTTTTTTGCCCTCCTTTCTATATTTTTTCTTGCGGGCATTTTATTCGTGCTCTTTAAGGAGGGTATATCTGCATTTGGTAAAATCAATTTAGGTGGTTTTCTTTTCGGAAGATCGTGGTATCCAACCCATACTCCTGGCGAATTCGGCATTCTCCCCCTCATTCTTGGATCTCTCCTTGTAACTGTGGGTGCCCTTGTCGTTGCCGTTCCACTGGGGATAGGTTCCGCCATCTACATATCTGAGGTGGCAAAACCCGGTGTTAGGGATGTGATAAAACCTCTACTTGAGATACTCGCTGGCATCCCATCCGTGGTCTATGGGTTCTTTGGTATGGTTGTCTTTGCTCCATTTATCCAGAGGATATTCGACATTCCAACCGGTCTCACTGCCTTTACAGCATCGGTTATTTTGGGGATAATGGCACTACCGACAATTGCAAGCATTGCTGAAGACGCGATCTCTTCCGTTCCCAAAAGTTACAAAGAGGCATCCCTCTCACTTGGTGCAACTGAATGGGAAACAATTGCAAGGGTGACCGTGCCTTCGGCAATGTCGGGAATATCGGCTGCGATAATCCTTGGAATGGGAAGAGCAATAGGAGAAACGATGACAGTACTTATGGTGGCAGGGGGAGCAGCCGTTATTCCTCATACATTCTTTCAACCCGTGAGAACGATGACCGCCACTATAGCGGCGGAGATGGGGGAAACGATGGTGGGAGGCATACACTACCAGTCTCTCTTTGCTATCGCCATAGTCCTTTTTTTGTTGACCCTGACATTCAACATAATCGCTGATCATATCTCTCATAGGTATAAAAAGAAGATGACAGGGTAAGAATACAAATCAAAACTATGAAGAAAAGAAAAATTGTACAGACCATAGGCTTTTCTCTATTATATCTTTCTGTATTTATCGCGATCTTTGCCCTATCTTCAATCCTCTACTTTGTCATCATAAAGGGAGCAGGGGTAATAAACTGGGAATTTCTTACCTCAATGCCAAAAGAGGGTATGACAAAAGGTGGAATAGTTCCCGCTATCCTTGGTACATTTTACCTCGCCACGGGCGCTATACTCTTCTCCCTTCCACTGGGCATTTTTGCCGCAATATACCTGTCTGAATATGCAAAACAGGGAAGACTTGTAAGGATTGTAAGACTTGGGATAAATAACCTTTCTGGCGTCCCCTCCATCGTGTTTGGACTTTTTGGTCTCGGTATCTTTGTAAAATTTTTCGGATTCGGTGTCTCAATCCTGTCGGGGGCTCTCACCCTTGGAATACTGATACTCCCAACAATTATACGGGCTTCAGAAGAGGCACTGCTTGCGATTCCAGAATCCTTCAGAGAGGCGTCACTTGCACTTGGAGCGACAAAATGGCAGACCATAAAGGGGGTTGTTCTCCCCAATGCCATCCCCGGGATAATGACGGGAGCAATTCTTGGTGTTGGCAGGGCTGCCGGAGAGACAGCCCCCATACTATTCACTGCTACGACATTCTTCTGCTCAAGACTTCCATCATCGATATTTGATGAAATCCAGGCACTTCCGTATCACATCTATGCTCTGATGACAGAGGGGACCCATTCGGAACTGCAAGTTCCCATTGCATACGGAACTACACTTGTTCTGATTTCGCTGGTTCTTCTAATAAATCTCTTGGCTATCATAATAAGATACAAGATGAGAAAGGGAAAAAAATGGTAAATAAGGATAAAATCACAACAGAAAATCTCAACCTCTGGTTCGGGAAGAACCATGTGCTTAAAGATATAAACATTGGAATAGAAGAGAACAAGATTACTGCCATCATAGGACCTTCTGGATGTGGGAAGTCGACATTCCTGAGGTGTCTGAACAGAATGAACGACTTAATAGATAACACAAAGATCACGGGAAAGGTCTCACTTGGTGGTGAGAATGTTTATAACAACAGAATGGATGTAGTAACCTTAAGAAGAAGAGTTGGAATGGTCTTCCAGAAACCAAACCCATTCCCAAAATCCATCTTTGAGAATGTCGCTTATCCCCTCAGAATTCAGGGAGTCAGAAACGGGATATCTGAAAGGGTGAGAAAGGCATTGAGTGCCGCAGCACTCTGGAACGAGGTAAAGGACAGATTAAATATTTCTGCATTATCTCTGTCCGGGGGACAGCAACAGAGACTCTGCATAGCAAGGGCACTTGTAACTGAGCCCGAGGTCATCCTTATGGACGAGCCATGTTCTGCTCTGGACCCAATAGCTACTGCAAAAATTGAGGAGCTCCTATTTACATTGAAGGAGCAATACACTATATGTATAGTGACTCACAATATGCAACAGGCGGCAAGGGTGTCTGAGTGTGCGGCATTCCTTCTTCTGGGAGAACTCATAGAATTTAATAATACGAACAAAATATTTACAAATCCCGCAGACAAAAGAACAGAAGATTATATCACAGGGAGGTTTGGATGAGACACTTTGACGAAGAGAAAGAACTATTAAGGAAAAGACTCCTCTCTATGACGGGAAAGGTGGAGGAGTCCATCAAGAAAGCTATAAAGTCACTCAGAGACAGAGATGAATCCATTGCAACAAAGGTGGTAAATGCCGACGCCGAAATAGATAGGGAGGAAGTAGATATAGAAGAAAAATGTATTGAACTCATTGCAAGATATCAACCTGAGGCAATAGACCTACGAACCATTATTGGACTGATTAAGATAAACAATGACCTTGAGCGAATCGGTGACCTCTCGGTAAATATTGCATGTGCATCGATAAGATTGTTGGAAAAGCCGCAACTAAAACCCATCGTTGGTCTATCCCAGATGACAGGGATAGTAACGGGTATGCTCGCAGACAGTATAAAGAGTTTTATTAATGGAGATGTGCAACTTGCAAGGTCTGTATGCGTAAGAGATAATGAGGCAGACGAAATGAGAAATCATCTCATAAGAGAACTTCTAACTTACATGATGGAAGATCCAAAGACAATTTCCAGATGTATGGACCTCGCACTTATTGCAAGAAATCTGGAGAGAATAGGAGACCTTTCAACCAACATATCCGAGGATGTAATATACATAAATGAGGCAGTCATAATCAGACATCACAGAGCCCTCTGAAAGCCTTAAATTTAATGTTTGACATTTGTTCGATTTTGTGTTATAATCATTAAAGGGAACTGACCACGGAATCTCACAGAGAAACAGGGATTAAAATCTTTCTCTGGATATGTCCCTGCCGGCAGGTAGGCGTGCTTTTCCGTGGTAAATCACCATCCAATTACTCAATACCCTCCAATATGGCAAAGGGAGATATACTTATCGTAGATGACGAAGCTGACATCGTAAAGGTCATTCAGTATAACCTCGAAAAGGAGGGATACAAGACAATTCCTGCCTTTTCGGGTGAAGACGCCGTTGAGCTCTCACAGAAACACCTTCCAGCCCTTATAATCCTCGACCTTATGCTTCCCGGAATGGATGGTATGGAGGTATGTAGAATCCTCAGGAGAGATGAGGAAACAAGAGACATACCTATAATCATGCTCACCGCAAAGGGGGAGGAGGTAGATATCGTCTCGGGTCTTGAAATTGGCGCAGACGATTATATCACAAAGCCATTCAAGATAAAGGAACTTATTGCGAGAGTAAAGGCAGTCTTGCGTCGGGGGGTAGTCCCCCAAAAAGAGAAAGTGTTAAAGGTAGAAGACCTCAAAATAGACCCTATAAGGTACGAGGTCACCCTGAGAGGAGAACCTCTCGCATTCACTATCAAAGAGTTCAAACTCCTCTTCTCTCTTGCCTCGAGTCCGGGAAGGGTGTTCACCAGAGACCAACTTTTGGATAGGATCTGGGGAGAAGCAATTGTCACCGATAGAACAATTGATGTCCATATAAAAAAGATTCGTGAAAAATTGGAAGATTTCGCAAAATATATTGAAACAGTAAGAGGGATAGGGTATAGATTCAAGGAGTACAGATGGTAAAACCAAGATTTACAACCAAAATTTTCCTCTCCTACATAATTATTGTTCTTTTGATCTCTATTTCTTTTGCAGTATTCTCCACGATAACTCTCAAGAAATACTATATAAAGAATATCGAGGAGCGACTCTCAATCAATACCACTCTCGTGGGGGAGCTTCTTCACAAAAAAACACCCTCATTAGACAGAGATATAAAGAAACTCGGCAGGAAGATAGGGGAGAGGATAACTATAATAGATAAAACGGGCAGGGTTCTTGCAGATTCCGAAAAAGACCCCTATTTTATGGAGAATCACGCATTGAGACCCGAAGTAAGAATGGCACTAAAAGAGGGAGTTGGAAAAAGTATAAGATTTTCGAGAACCCTCGGCGTAGATATGTTTTATCTTGCAATACCATCGGGCGATGGGAGAGTGGTGAGACTTTCAGTTCCACTCACAGAGATAAAGACCGCAATACATGGGTTACGTTGCATGTTCCTGTCCGTTATTTTCATATCCTGCATTTTCTTACTTCTCGTTGCATTCATAATATCCCGGACAATAGGAAGGCCTATCTCATCCATCGCTGAGACTGCTGAGGATATAGCAAGAGGAGATCTCAAAAAGAGGGTAAATGTTTCTTCTGAAGATGAGATAGGAAGACTTGCCATTTCTTTTAATAAAATGGCTGAGGAACTTGGCTCAAGGATAGACGCCATTACAAGAGAAAAAAATCTGCTTGAGACCGTTCTGCACGGGATTGCCGACGGTGTCTTTGTGACAGATAAAAATGGGAAGATGATACTCACCAATCCCGGTTTTGAGAGGATTTTTCCTAGAACAGTCGGCAGGTATTACTACGAAGTCATCAGAAACGATGAGATTAACTTCCTTATAGAAAAAGCACTGAATTCTGGGATACAGGAATCCAAAGAGGTATCACTCTATCTACCAGACGAGAAAATCTTTCAAATATACGCTGCGCCAATAAGGGACAAGAAAGAGATAACCGGCGCCTGCACGGTAATGCTTGACATTACGAACTTAAAAAAACTGGAGAGAATGAGGATAGACTTTGTGGCGAATGTGTCCCATGAACTGAGAACCCCACTTACTGCCATACAGGGAGCAATAGAAACATTGAAAAGGGGAGCACTCAAAAAACAGTCGGCAACAGAGTTTGTAGATATAATTGAAAGACAGACGACAAGACTGGGTAGTTTGATAAACGACCTTCTTGACCTCTCTGGAATAGAATCGAAAGAAAGAAAAATGGAATTTGAAGAGATCGATGCGAGGGATATGGTGCAAAGGGTTTACGCCAATTTTAAGAGAACGGCAAAGAAGAAGTCTCAGGAATTCTGTCTCGATTTACCCGAAGAGCCAGTCATTCTCGGGGCAGACCCGGAGAAAATCGAGCAGGCAATTGCAAATCTTGTTGATAATGCGATAAAATTCACGCCGGATAGGGGAGAGGTGATACTTTCCTTGAATACTTCTAAAGAGAGGGTGAGAATTGAAGTTAAGGACACGGGCCCCGGTATTGCACCCGATGATATTCCGAGAATATTTGAGCGATTTTATAGGGTTGATAAGGCAAGGTCAAGAAAACTCGGTGGGACCGGTCTCGGACTCTCCATCGTGAAGCATATCGTGGAGGCGCACAATGGAAAGGTCGGTGTTGAAAGCCAACCTGGTAAAGGCTCAAAATTCATCATAACCCTATCGAGAAGGTAACCTCCTCACGGTTATAGTTTTTTGCATTCCTTTCTATTCTATATAAACCCTCACTTTTTCCTCATCCGATTCTACATTTACAATGTCCTCTTCCATATTTTCCAATTCTTCTATATGTTCCACAATTGTCGTCAAATCTACCCCGGCGGATTCAAGAGACTCATGCTGAGCCTTCGAGATGAATCTCGTTGCGAGCTTTGCGAGCGATAAGGGAATACTGATGTTGACCTTTTCTCCGTCCTCGGACTCCACTCTCACCCTCAGTTTTTTCCCCTTCGCCTTCAGATCATTCCTTTTGCCTCCTACTTTCTTTTCGATGCTGTTCAACAACTCTTCTGCCTGTTGGGCATTTATCTTGCCCTCTTCAAGCATCTTTAAAATCCTTTTTCTTTCCTCCATAAAACCCCCAAAAGTTATATCAAAAATCAAAATGCAAATATCAAAATGAAAGAACTCCTCACTCAATGTCTGTTCCAGTTGCTTTTAGAAGTGGTCAAAAGTTACAAATTTTATCATAGTGAGTCGATCAGTTCCTTTGCCTCCTTCGCATTTATTTTGCCACTTTCCAACATATTAAGTATACGGGATACATGCTCCTCTTTCGAGCTGTCTTCTTTGACTTTAACTCCCCTGGGTATGCGGGAGAGAAACTCTTCCAATCCCCTGGAAAGAACCTTCATCTTAATACTTTTCATTACTTTTGTGCTTTCAACATAGATATTTTTCAAATCCTCTTTCGACTTAACATCGATATTACCGGAAAGCGATTTCAATACCAGCCTTCTCCAGTCTTTCATTTCATCTTTCCATTCCTGGTGTTGTTCTTTTATATTTGTATCTCCCATTGTCTTTAAATAAATGCATAAATTATCCCCCGATTCGATGTCAAGTCTGATGTCTCCCGAAACGGTTTTTACACTTCCATTTTTCTCGAGAAAGAGTCTGCCTGAAAATTCAAAATCACCGCTCACTGTTTTAGCATGGAGCTCACTTAAAATCACATCTTTAAGCACTATGTTTCCACTCGCAGATTTTGTCTCTATCTTTCCCTCTATATGCTTTGTTTCTATATCCCCCGAGGCGGTTTTTACCTCTATCTCCGTTTTATCTTTAAGGGAATGCAATGCAATGTTTCCCGAAGCAGAGGAAACTTTACCTTTATAAAATATATCCCCGATCTCTATATCCCCGCTTGCAGAATTACATTTCCCCGAATACTTCTTATCCTTCGGAAGCTTTAGAGCCAATTTTCCACCTTTGGTTTTCTTCCAGTCTCTTTCTTCTCTTATCTCGATTTCTTCTTCTCCGAATTCTATATTGAGTCTTTTATCAGCCTTCTTTGTATCATCTGTTTCAATTACAAGTTCGTTACCCTCGCGACCTTTGATCGATAAATCATAACTTGCGAGACTTATATCAAGTCTCAAGCTATCCTTCTCTATCGAATATCTCTTATATTCCTCCACTTTTCCCTCCTTTTAAATCTTATCCAACAACTCTTTTGCCTCTTCGGCGGTTATTTCGCCCATTTCTAACATATCAAGAATTTCTTTTCTTCTCTCCTCTGCCTTTCCATATTTATATTCGTACCCCAGGGCTTGGATTACCTCCCTCAACATATTCTTGACCTTTGGATAAGAACACCCCAGAGTTTCTTCAACCCCCTTTATATTTCCCTCATTCAAAATAAAAACCTCGACAAACTCAAGAAGTTCCGGGGAAAGCCTACAGAATTTACTTCTCTCAAACTCCCCCACCACCTCAGTGCCGCATTCTCTGCAACTGAACTTCTTTATCAAAAGTTCACCGCCACAAAATGGACATTTATTAATTATTTTCATATATTTAATATTATAACACAAAAAATTCATTTTGTCAAGAAAAAAATTAAAAATCTTAATAAAAATATTAATTTTCTTAATAAAATCTATTTTTAAGGAATTTGAACTATGTCTCTGTGAAGAAATTTGGTCAAGAAGTGGGGGAGAGGCAGCGATCTTTGGATAAGCACATCTAACCACTTAGTGAATTCTTTAATAAAAACCTCTGTGTAGTTCCGTGAGGTTCCCTGCCTACCGGCAGGCAAGCGTGGTAAGATTCCCTGCCTACCGGCAGGCAAGCGTGGTAAGATTCCCTGCCTACCGGCAGGCAGGCGTGGTAAGATTCGGTGGTGAATAACTTGTGCAGAGATAAGCGAAAATGACTCGTAATAACCATTCAATATATTTTGATACTTGATTATTCTTTTCCGCCTCGCTATGAGCCCGAAAACGCAAAATCTAACCTTTTAATGGTAATTTATTTCATTAGACGGAATAAAAATGTCATTGCGAGGAGCAAAGCGGTTGCGAGGCAAAGCTGAAGCAAACCCGGAGATTCCTCGCGGAGTTTACTCTGAACGAAGTGTATGTGCTCGGAACAGGCTCCGCAACCTAACAATGACAAAAAGAGGTTGCCGGTCATCCTGTCTATCCTGCCTGCCCCGTGCGAACGAAGTAAGCTTACGGGGTAAATCCTGTCAAGAATTATTCTTTTTTAGATGAGAAGACAAAAAATAAGAAAACCAAAAAAAGATCTCTTCCGGTCTATTAGAATCCCTGTTTAAAAAATTTGGCGTCTTTTATCCCGGGAATCCTATCTAAATTCACAGGTACCCACAATTATTCCAATGTCTGATAATATATATTATGTAAACTAATAAGAAAAATAAGAATATGCATGGATCAATTGGGAGATGGTCTCCCCTATTTTAGGCTGGGTGGGGGATTCTTTCTTCAATCTTCAATCTACCAGGTTCTTGTACGCCTCGTATGTCCTTTTATCGTACAGCACAAATCTCACTAATTTTACCGGGTATTGCTTTAATGCCTCTTTTACCGCTCTCACGGCAACCTCGGCGGCTTCTTCAACCGGATATCCAAATGCGCCCGTAGATATGGAGGGAAATGATATGCTCTCAAGCCCTTTTTCGTGTGCGAGTTTAATACTGTTTTTGTAACACATTGCGAGAAGTTTGGGATCATTTGCCAAACCACAGTATACGGGCCCAACCGTGTGGATCACATATCTTGCGGGAAGATTATAACCCGAAGTAATCTTCGCTTCTCCGGTCTCACATCCTCCCAATGATCTGCACTCATGCCATAGCTCGGGTCCTGCCCTTCTATGTATCGCCCCCGCCACTCCCCCACCTGGCGCGAGAGCTTTGTTGGCAGCATTTATGACCGCATCGGTATCCTGCTCGGCAATGTCACCCAGAACAATCTCTATTGTTGATTTTGCATTATCCATAGTCACTCTTTTAGTCAATAATTACTTTAGCTAAAATGCTATAAGTATAATAAAAACTGAGCCTTAAAATATAAGTTACTAAAATCTCGCACTTGTAATACTATATTTAGTTGATTTTGCATCATCCATAGTCACTCTTTTAGTCAATAATTACTTTAACTAAAATGATATAAGTATAATAATAGTTGGGACTTACAATATAAATTGCTAAAATTTCGCACTTGTAATACTTTATTTAAGCGTTAGATACTGTGAACTAAGTTAAAGAGATAGCCCTACATCCATTCCTACAAAACCTGGAAATGTGAGCACTATTCCTAACCTGGCTTTTACCGTCCCAAATTTTAGGTAAAGGTTGCACGCTGCATCACCCAAAATGCAGTCTTGTATTTTGCAAATTCCCACCCCTGTAAAAAGTCTATATTTACCTTTGAGTCCTCCGTGAGAGAAATAAATCCTTCCGCCAATTTTTTCGAGGGCTCCTCTTGATACATCCTGACTTTCCCCTCCTATCAAGGGAAATCCAATAAGTTCTTCTTTCTGATAGTAGCCAGAAAACCCGAGTCTCTCAAAAGGCAATAATGTGAGCTCTGTGCCATAATAATAACCACCAACAAAGATAATAAAGAGCAGCAAACCCATCCCTCCAGTATAAATTGAAGGATACACTTCTACTTTGTTCTTGAAAAGGAAAACTGCGGGAGTGTCTTCAGGAGTCAAGACAAAAATCAGAATTATCAGGGTTAAAAGAAATTTTTTTTTCAACATTGCTTATCCTTCAAATTAGATCTTTCCCATTCAATAAATCTTCTAATCCCCTCTCGTATATAGACCTTCGGCTTATAGTCAAGGAGCTTTTTTGCCTTGCCTATATCTGCATAAGTGATTGGCACATCACCAGGTTGCGGTGGTAATTGTTCCACCTTCGGTTCAATCCCCAATTCTTCAGATATGATTGCCACAAGTTCCTTGAGTTCAATAATCTTCGAATCACCGAGATTGATTATTTCGAAATCAAACTTCCTCTGTAGTGCATTGAACACACCATCTATTATATCACCTATGTATGTGTAATCTCTTTTTGAGGTACCATCTCCAAAAATCTGGATGGGTTTTCCGTTCATCATAAGTTCGGTAAATTTTCTTATCGCCATATCCGGTCTTTGTCTCGGTCCGTAAACTGTGAAAAATCTCAGAATTGTTATGGGCATTTCGTACAGATGGTGGTATACCCGGCAGAAGAGTTCTGCAGATTTTTTGGCGGCGGCGTACGGAGAAATCTGTCGATCAGTGGGGTTTTCCTCATTGAAAGTGATTTTCTCTTTTATACCGTATACAGAAGACGAAGAACCGAATATAAAGTTCTTTATATTATATCTTCTCGAAACTTCAAGTAAGTTCACCGTTCCTTTAACATCGGTGTCGATATACCTTTGTGGTGAGAGGATGGATGGACGAACGCCCGCAATTGCCGCAAGGTGTGCAACCTTCTCTATTCTGTAATTTGAAAATATTTCCTCGACCAATTCTCTATCCAGTATGTCTCCACGGACGAGATTAAAGCTGGGATTCTCCTTCGCCTCTCTTATATTCGCTTCTTTAAGTTTGGGATCATAGTAATCATTAAAGTTATCGAGACATAACACCCTCTCCCCCATTTCAAGGAGTCTGTCACACAGATGTGACCCTATAAATCCCGCACCACCCGTAACTAAAATTGTCATTTTTTAAGTTATTAAGTCATTAAGTCATTGAGTTTTTGAGTTTTTGGATTCTTGAGCCAACTTAAGCCTCGATTTTGCATTTTCAGGCCCATAATGGGGTTTAAACCAAAAAATCGGCATAAAGATTCGTATGGTGACTGTTTCACTACCTTCTTGGCGACTTCTGTGCAAAGTTTTGATACGAACATCTCCAAAAGACAAGTCAAAAAGCCACAGATTCCACGGATTGACACAGAAAGAAAAATAAATTAAATCAAGGTTAAAAAAAGTACATAAGACATAAATTAAGGGGGTAATAAGTTATTAAGTATTAGGTAATTTACATCAGTATAAATCGGCGTGAATCTGCGTCCAAAAAATGCAAATTTCCTAAAATAACATCCTCGCCTCTAATTTTATATTATGGTCAAATGGATATTCTCTTCTCTTCTTGCCCTCATAATTTAAGCAGTAATGCACATTACCACCGGGCATAATGGTGAGAGAGAACCTGCACAGATAACTTACCCCGAGTGGGTAGAGTGATTTCAACGCCATTGATGACAAACCCTCGAGTTCCCATCTGTCAGTTATCTCAACACCCGCGTTGATTTCCCTTTTGTCCCCCCTGTATAAGAAAGAAGGCGACACTTTAAAAAACTGAAACCTAACTCCGGGATTTGATGGAGAATACAGATAATCTTCAACTTTCTGTTCTCCCAGACTGAGCGCTGTAAAAAAACTAATATCATAGCAGAGATAGTTTATTTTCCCCCTGACCTCCCTCAGTTGCTCCTTTGATATCTCCTCACCATCCATATATGATTCGTCTGAGTTTTCTGTGTAATATCCAATAGAGGGACAGGTTTTGCCAAACCGTGGCTTTAAAAGGATTTCTATTGTCTCTGTTTGCCTCTGTTGGGAAGAGCCTAATGTCCTTCCATCCCTCACATCTCGTTTGGAGTAGGACGAAGATAAGAAATCGTCTTTTAAAGAAATACGGGCGTTCACTGAATTTCTATCGCTTACTCCAGGGAGCCTCTGCCAGAACGATATTTTATCTCCCTCACCCGACTTAACTGTGGCAATAGTTATTTTACAACCCGTCATCGGAAGAAGATTTATTGTGTGCTGGAAAAAGAATTCATTTACCAGTTGTGGAGAACTGAGCGGTATATAACGCCTCTCGTAATTGCCGTACTCGTCGGGATAATATTTACCGGTGAGCGAATCCCTTGAAAAACTACCTCTTCTCTCTTCAACTTCGTAGTAGATTTCCTCGTAAAGTGTTTTCTCTTTTCGCGAGAGATCGTATGCAAGATGTAAATTTGCATACTTGCCACTCAAGAATCCCGACAGGTTACCGAGCAAGAGGTTTATGTCCTCTCCCCATTTCTTGCCACGTTTGTATATGAGATTTATATCAAATCCCGGTGGATGGAATCCTATCTTTGCATTCTTTATCGTTTCGTAGGTTTCCCATAAAAGGGTGAGAGTATCTCTCACCTCATTCGCAATCTCGAACCCCAGTTTATCATTCTTTATGCCAGCACCGTATCTTCTCGATTTTATAAAGTTCCTTTCGATATCGCCAACGAATACATACGGTAATGCGCCTTTGATTCTGTAGTAACCCCTCATATACCTTTCGGTGAATTGCATTCTCTTATTCCAATTGTATTCAATGCCTGTTTTTTCGGTACCTATTTTTAAATTTAGGTTACCCTTGTGGGTATCTCCTCCCTCAATGTATCCGCCAAGAAGGAACCAATTTTTGGGGTTAAAACCAAATCCCACACCATAGCCTCTCCCCCACCTTTCTCTCTTGTCGGGATAGTAAACTTCCTTCGAACTTGACCACAGCGATGTCTCGAGTTCATATATGTCACCACTGTTTTTATAAGAAAAATTGCCTCTGCTGCCCAATTTCTCATCCCCCTTGCGAAGAGTATTTATGTCATTTATTGAAATCAGGCCTTCCACAGAGATTGTGGAACTGCCGAACTTCCTGTCAAGAGACACCACCGAAAGCGTATGTGCACAAGGAAGTGGTACACGAACAAATGGGATAAACCTTCCTTTTGCCTCACCCACATATTCAAAACCTCCTATGAGGTTATTATAATCATAATCTCCCTCTCCAACATCAGTGAATCTTACATCCCAGTCTCCCCTCTTATAGCCAGTATAGACAAATACAGAGTCACTCATTATATAGTCGCCTTTATTTTCTCCCACATGTCTTGAACCGGGGAGCCATACGACTGAATCTTCTGAGGACGCAATAATCCTCTTATCCTCCTCTGAAAATGATAATGTAAGGGGAGATCTCGCATCGTCTGTCTCTCTAAACACACCCGCATTTATGGAAAGACCTCCCGCCATACCCGCCTCGACCCCGTATATCTCCCTTTTGTAGTCGGCGTTTCCCTCCTCGAAGTACACCAGAATCTCCTCTCCACCCGATATTGGAAATACAGTCGTAAACTCAAGTTCTCCACACGGATAATCCATTTGGTATTCCTTACCCCTCTGAAGTTCTCTGCCATCGACATAAACCCTCTCTGAACCCGCTACAACAGTTTTTTTATCTGATAGAATGTAGGGACCCTGTTTCCCTTCTCTACCCTCAAACCTTGCCGTCTTGTGTACACCCTTTGCAAGGGATGCCGTTGCATTGAATGAATATTTCGCGTCGTTGAATTTCATGTTTATTCCCTCAACTTTTCTCTCTATTGGTTTCTCAAAACTTTGGGTGGGATTGAAATAGAAGCCAACATCTCCAAGTAGAAGCGAAGAGTTCTTTCCTCCCACTTTTATATATGCACTTTCAAAGTCTTGAAGGTTCTGTGTAGTACCCTCGGGTTGTATTGGAAGATTCTCATCGGATAGCTCGCCCTCAATCCTCACATTCTCTGAAAGCTGGCCTTCGAGTGAGAGTTTCGTTGCCTGGTCTATTGAGAAGTCCTTGCGGCTACCGAGTGATATGCCGAATCTCTTTTCTCCTCCAAACCTTATCGCCGGTTTACCCGATGCTTCGGGGGGGACGTTTACATCTGTGACACACGCAGTGTCTTCCGTTTCAGCCCTTATAAAGTATTCATTCTTCAGATGAAAGGGAAGTGTCATATATCTGCACCCGATGGTATCTTCTTGTGCTATGGGATGGTTGAAGAAGAGAATACCTCTGTCAAGAGAGAGTGAGTAGGGCACGGAATCGCCGTTCAAAGTGACATCAACGGAGTTTTCAATTATAAAAGGGGACAACGGGTAGGGTCCCCATGTACCGTTGCCCACAAATAGCGTATCCTTCTCGAGGGGCAGAAGAAGGAAGATAATAAGGGTAAAAACCATAGTTCTAAATGTCTAATTTCTAATTACGAATGTCTGATAAAAGGTCTAAAAGTCAAATAGTATTTTTCATTTTGCATTTTAATATTTGCATTTTTAGTCGGTTACAACATCTGCCTTTCTACCACATTTAGAACATTTTCCCTCTTTGATACCTACCACCTTTCCGGTCATAAATGACCTTTCGACAAGGAGATTGCCACATTCGGGACAAAATGTATCGTTCGATATTTCTTCTATCAGGATGTTGCCCACATACACATAGTGAAGTCGTTCTCTCGCTATATTATATGCTCTGATAATAGTTTCGGTCGGCGTCGATGGCGCGGTCCACCTGTAATGTGGAAAGTAACGTGAAAAATGCAGTGGAGTATCTACGCCAATGCCTTCAACGAAATCGACAAGTTTCTCAATCTCCTCGGAAGAGTCGTTTAGATCGGGTATGAGAAGGTCCGTAACCTCCACATGGCAGTGTTTCTTGGTTATTCTTATAGTATTTAAAACTGTTTTAAGGTCTCCTTTAATTATGCGCTTGTACACATCGGGGTTCATAGATTTCAAATCGATATTGAGTGCACCGATCAACGGTAAAATCTCGAGAAGGGGTTTTTCGTTTATCATTCCATTGGTAACAAGGACATTTTTAAGACCCTTTTCCTTTGCGAGTCCGCCGGTCTCTTTTATGTATTCGAACCAGGTAAGGGGCTCCGTATAAGTATATGCTATACCAAATGATGCATTCTTCAGTGCAATCCTCACCATATCCTCGGGTGGTACAAATCTTGTGGGGAACTCCTCCTGGGAAATTTCTGCATTCTGGCACCAGGGACATTTCATATTACACGAGTTGGGACATATCGAGAGAATGAGTTTACCTGGATGGTAGTGATAGAGTGGCTTTTTCTCGATGGTGTCCATCGCAATCGATGTAGTCTCACCAAAGTTGATTGCGTACAGTTTACCATCTATATTTTTCCTCGCCCTGCATTGTCCTAACCTTCCCGGAAGGATGATACAAAGAAGGGGACAGAGTGTACATCTGACCCGCTTATCACCGAGCTTCTCATAGTATTCGGCTTCCCTCATAGCTTACATTATAATCCCATTTTCGGCGTTTGTCAAGTTTTTTCTCGTGTTTCTCCACTTTTGGGAAGCAGAACCGTTGGCAACTATTTTTCCTTGACTTTTTCTGAAATTTGTGTTATTATATACCATCTTTTAATTTCTTTACCGTTTACTTTCACTGGGGGATATATGGAGGGGAAATCGCTGAAATTTCTGAGGGGGCTAATTGACGCAATAAGCCCGTCTGGATGCGAGGAAGAAGCCGCAAAGTTATGGAAAGATTATGTGGCTAACTTTGCCGACAAGGTTGAAGGTGATGTTCATGGAAACTCTATCGGAATAATAAATCCCAAAGGAAAACCAAGGGTTATGCTCGCGGGACACATTGACGAGATAGGTTATATGATAAAGTATATAGATAAGGATGGTTTCTTGTATTTTTCCACCATTGGAGGAATAGACACCCACATCATGCCCGGAGAGAGAATCTGGATAAAGGGGAAACATGGAACGGTCGCTGGAATTATTGGAAGAGACCCCATACACCAGCTAACAAAAGAGGCAAGGGAAAAAGTAGAAAAAATTGAGGACCTTTTCATTGATATCGGCGTAAAAGAGAAGAAAGAAGCGGAAAAGTTGGTCTCCGTGGGAGACCCCGCAGTTCCCGCGGTTTCATTTGAGGAACTCAAAGGCGACAGAGTAGTCGGAAGGGCATTTGATGATAAAAGTGGGGCATTTGTAGTTGCCGAAACGCTCAGACTGCTTTCTAAATCCAACCTCGAAGCGGCTGTATACGGGGTTGCCACTGTGCAGGAAGAGGTGGGTTTGCGAGGTGCGAAGACATCCGCATTCAGGGTCTCACCCGATATTGGTATAGCAACAGATGTAACCTTTACCTCGGATTATCCCGCATTGAAGTCGGAGACCAAGAGGACGAAATTTGGCGATATTAAAATTGGAAAAGGACCCGTCATTGCAAGGGGCCCGAATATAAATCCGAAGGTCTTTGACATGCTCGTGGAAACGGCGAAGAAAGAGAAGATACCTTACCAGGTAGAGGCAATTTCAAAAGCCACGGGGACAGATGCAAATGTGATACAGCTCACAAAAGAGGGCGTTGCCACGGGACTGGTTTCAATTCCAAACAGGTATATGCATACGCCCGTGGAACTTGTATCGACTGAAGATTTCGTAAATGTCTCGAAACTCCTCGCCGCATTTATCAGGAGGTTAGAGAAAAAGACTAATTTCATTCCATTCTGACACTATATCAATGTAAAATGTAAAAATTAAATATCAAAGTTATCCACGGGATCCCTACGGACATATTAAAATGTAAAATTTATTTTGGTTAGTTCTCAAGCCCGCTGGTACTTGGGATTCTTTCCTTGAAAATATTTTTGATATTTGATATGTCATTTTAATTTTTGCATTTTGATATTTGATTTTGCACAATAGGTAACAATCAAAGTAACATTTGTTTGCTTATAAATGGTATCGTGGTATTCCCAAGGGGGAAAAAGGCGATTTTCTTTCCCTTTTTTGCCTCTTCATTCAGAGTTTTATTGAGGTCTGAAACTGGTTTTATAAAACAGGAACGAAGCACAGAGGAGTCTACTGCCGCGTATCCCCATATCTCCTTTTCAAGAAGTATCTCTGCGAGCTTATATGTTTTTTGATAGCCGAGTTTGAAGTTCTTCTTTACCAGCTTCATCGCTCTCTCAGGAGAGCCCGCCTTTTCAAATATATCAATAAACCCCCTGTTTCCAACCCCCTCTCTACAAGCCGAGACAAGTAAAATCGCTCCACCCTTTTTGACCGCGAGTTTAACATTGTCTATCGACTTCTGCGACTGGTAGAAATCTATATCCGTTGGATACCCCGCAACACCTACCGCAATATCTACGGGTTCTTCGAGTCCCACACAGGACACCTCTTTACATGGGTCGATGCATCTCTCGAATGCCTTCTCTATATTCCCGGAGTATACCCTGTAAATCTTGCCATTCTCATCAATCACGAGCTGTATGGCAAAGACTTTTTTCTCTCCAAACTTTCTCGTTAACTCCAGCATCCCAAGATGGACGGGATTGTCTCTTAGATTGAGGGTAGTTGCGCGGGGATTGAGTGCGAGTGAATGATTTGACTCGATAGTCTTGTATGAGGCAACGCCGGGGAGAAAAGACTTTCTTCCCCCCATAAACCCCGCAAAGTAGTGCGGTTCAACGGAAGATATCGTTATTACACGGGGTGCATCGTGGACAATCTTGGATACCTCCAGAGGATTTCTATATTTATCGCGGCCCAGACTCACAAATTGGTCCTTTTCGGCGTCATGAATATGAATTTTATCTCTCAGTTCCCCAAGATGCCTCCCAAATATGAATTCAAGTCCTTTTTCTGTTGGTGCGGAATGACTTCCACAAGCTACGATGAATCTTAAATTCCTTCCCTTCAATTTGCGATAAATGATTTCAAGAACTCTGGCTGTGGGTGTGGGTCTCGTGTCGTCGTTCACAATGATAACCGTTCCATCTCGAATGAATTCCTCAAAAGGGGGAGAGTCGAGCGGATTCTCAATTGCACTGCCAAGGATCTCCCTATCGTCACCGCATTCAACGGAATTAGGACTGTACACACCCGCAACACCTGACGATGGTATTTCAACATCAAGTGTCTCCTTTCCGAACGGAATCTTTACAAACATAAGGTCCCCCTATAATCTCCTGCTCCTCCATGCGGTTTCCAACCTCGCAATAGAAAGGGAAAAAAGATTTTCAATAACGAGGTTCCCGGATGGGACCACCTCTCCAATCTCACCGAAAGTTGACCCGGACATAATTTCTTCAAACTTATCTTTTCTCTCCCCGTCTACCTCCACAATGAACCTCGAATTTGATTCTGAAAAGAGAATGGAAGCGGGATTTTTCACATCCGAAACCGGAACGCCATCAAGGTTTATTTTCAAACCGAGACCCGAACCAAAGCACATCTCAGACACGGCAACCCCAATTCCACCCTCCGAACAGTCGTGACACGAGAGAACAATACCGCCTTGTATCGCCCGGTGAAGTTTTTTATAGAGCTCAATGGAGTCTCCGGGATGAACCGAGGGCTCCCCTCCGCCTGAAATTTCAAGAATACGGAATAGGAGGGAACCACCCAGTTCTGGATAAGTGCAGCCAATTATATAAATGGGGTTGCCCGGAACTTTTATGGTCTGTGTGACCGTTTTATTCACATCATCAATAACACCGATGCCCGATACGAGTATCGTTGGGGGCACAGATTGTTTTTCTTTATTCGATTCGAACTCGTTATACAGACTATCTTTACCAGATATGAAGGGCATCCCATACGCACTGGCAAGATCATAGAGTGCCTCGCATGCCCTAACAAGTTTACCCATATTTACGGGGTCCTCCGGACTCCCCCAGGAGAAATTATCAAGGAGCGCGATGCGAGATGGATCTGCCCCGACTGCACACATATTACGCACTGCCTCATCAAGACTCGACGACGCATTCTTATACACATCTTTATAAAACGGGGCGAGCCCGTGTCCTATCACCATGCCCCTGTCTCCTTTCACGGGCAAGGGCTTTATAACAGCCGCATCCGCAAGGAGAGGTTTTATTATCGTTCCCCCCTGAACCTCATGGTCGTACTGTCTCACGAGCCATTCCTTGCTCGCAATATCGGGATGAGAAAGCAAACTCTCAAAAACGGATTCTATATCCAGATTCTCCGGTGCCTCTCCCCCACTCTCTACACCCATCGGAATAACTGCCGTCTTTGCGGTTTTGGGCATACCGTGAAGTAAAAACTCGAGGTCTATATCGCATATCCTCAAATCCCCGTAACTGATGACGACTCTGTCTGAGGTCACGAACCTTCCTATCACTGTAAGTTCACTCTCGTATTCGTCAAAGATTTTCTTCAGTTCACTCAGATTTTCCTCGGGTGCGGCAAGCACCATCCTCTCCTGTGACTCGGATATCCATATCTCTGTGGGGGATAGCCCTTCGTATTTCAAGGGCACATTCTCAAGCTCAACTTCCGCTCCAATCCCCTCCGCAAGCTCCGAAACAGCCGTACAGATTCCTCCAGCACCACAGTCCGTCACCGAGTTGTACAGCCTTCTATCCCTGGCACAAAGTAGCGCATCGAGAAGATTCTTCTCCCTTAAGGGGTCTCCAATCTGTACGGCAGAGCTAAATTCTTCTTGCGTGGTTTCGTCCATAATACCGGATGAAAATGTTGCACCGTGTATACCGTCCCTTCCCGTTCTGCCCCCGACAAGGATTACAAGGTCGTTCGGATTTACCTTTTTTTCGCAACTCGTCTTCGGCATTATGCCAACACAGCCGCAGTAAACGAGAGGATTCGCCGTGTAACCCCCGTGATAGGTCACGGAACCGTTCACGGTTGGAATGCCGAGTTTATTCCCATAATCACCCACCCCGGATACAATTCCACGGAGTATTCTCCTGGGATGCAATACGCCCTCCGGGAGCGAAGAATATGGTGTATCGGGGTATCCGACACAAAAGACATCGATATTCGCAATGGGCTTTGCTCCGAGCCCGCAGCCGAGTATATCTCTCACAACACCGCCAATTCCGGTCGCAGCCCCCCCAAATGGTTCAAGTGCGGATGGATGGTTATGTGTCTCAACCTTAAAACAAACTGCATACTTTTCATCAAACTCAATGATACCTGCATTGTCCTTGAATGCCGAGAGCACCCAGGGTTTCTTCAGCTCCCTTGTAACCCTCATTATAGTGGATTTGAGTAAATTTTTGATTTTTGATTTTTGATTTTTGATTTTAATATCCCCCCTCATCGTCTTGTGGGAACAGTGTTCCGACCAGAGAATTCCGAATGTCTCAAGTTCTGCGGCGGTTGGTTCCCTTCCCTCTTTTGAAAAGTAGCGGGATATCCTTTTCATCTCTTCTTTATTCAGAAACAATCCCATGGATTTGCTCAAGTTCAGGAGTTCCTTTTCGGTAAGAGATGACATATATATCCTCGGCACTGTTGGAGTTTTTTTCTCGAGGGATTCGAGTATTTTCAGTGTTTCTCTATCCCTGACAACATGTTGTATGAGTGGGTTCAGAAGAATTCGCTTTTTTGCGAGATTTATCGTCTCGTCGTCTGTATGATAGAAAACATACTTCTTTAAGGTCTTTACACCATCGAGTTTCATACCTATCTTTCTTATCACATCCAGTGTGTCGACCGCAACGGGGTCCATAACACCCGGATTCAGGACAACTTCAATTACCTTTGCGTCTTCGGGAAATTGAAACACACCCCACTCTTCGGATATGGGGTCGGAGACTATCTCTGCAATCCTTAAGAACTCCTCATCGGTAACATCTCCGTATAAGAGGTATACATCCAGCATTTCCATCTTGCCCGAAGAAAGTCCAAGGTCTTCTATATCCCGCTTTATCCTCTCTCCCCTTATATCGTTCTTTCTTTTTATCTCTATCCGCCTCATAGTAGACAGTAAACAGTAAGCTGTAGACAGTAAGCAGATTTATGGAATAGAGCCTTCAGGCTCTTAAACGGCTTGACAACCAGATTATAACACAGAAAGAAAAAAAAGTCAAGGGAAAATAAACTTGACTTTTTGCCATCTATGTTGTATAATAAAACCAAAACATTCTTTAACCACAGATGAGCACAGATGTTCACAGATTGTATCAAAAACAGTAATTAGGTTATTGGGTAATTGAGTAATTGGAGAACACGCTTGGAAATAACGACCATACTCAATTACTTAACAACTTAATGGTTTGTATCTTGTCCATACGGATCTTGAGATGAAAATCTCGTGTTATCCCTGCCCTGTGAAATAAATTATTTCACGGGGTGAGTGGTTTCTTAATGCATATTCCAAGATAATCTTATGAGAGATATTGCGGTATTGGCGGCAAAAGAGGCGGGAAAAATACTCCTTTTAAACCTCGGAAAGGTAAAACCAGACTTAAAGAGTAAAAGAGAATTTGTTACGGCAGCGGATAGACTCGCAGAAGAGAAGATATACGAGATTATAAAAGGGACATTCCCCGACCACTCGATCCTTGCCGAGGAATTTTACAATGAAGATGAAAACTCCGGTTACAGATGGCTGGTGGACCCACTCGATGGAACCAACAATTATGTATACTCTTACCCATTTTTCTCTGTTTCCATTGCGCTTGAAAAGGATGGAGAGATTGTATTGGGCGTGGTATATGACCCCCTGAGAGACGAACTGTTTGAGGCAGGAAAGGGGGAAAGGGCAAAACTGAATGGTAGGGAAATAGTTGTAACCAGAACAACAAAATTAAAAGACTCACGGCTGCTGACGGGCTTTCCCTACCTTATGGACAAAGACAACAACCTCGACAACTTTGTGAAGTTTGCAATCGATGCACTCGAGGTGAGGGTTGATGGTTCAGCAGCCCTTGACCTCTGCTATGTCGCCTGCGGAAGGGCGGACGGCTACTAGGAGCTTAAATTAAAACCCTGGGACACAGCCGCAGGCAAACTTATAGTGGAGTGTGCCGGCGGTAAGGTGACAGATGTAAATGGAAAAAGATTTAGTCCCTATAAACCGAGTATACTCGCAACAAATGGGAGAATACACGGGGAGATGGTGGAGATGTTTCGCCATACCAATTGATAAGAAAATTCCAAATTCTAAATTACAAATCTCAAACAATACCGAAATTCAAATGTCCTAAATTCAAAACAGAGAATCTGTTTTTGTATTTTAATTTGGAAATTGGGATTTGTTTGGGGTTTGATGCTTGTGATTTGTGATTTTTCGTTCTCAACCGGGGGTTTTATGGAGATAAAGGTCGTTGAGATAGAAAAACCAGATGATGTGAACCTCATCCTCGCCCAGTCACACTTCATAAAGACCGTTGAGGATGTATACGAATATCTCATTTCCTCTGTTCCCGGGATAAAGTTCGGACTTGCCTTTGCAGAGTCATCGGGACCGAGACTTGTAAGATATGCCGGCACGGATGAAGAACTTGTAAGGCTCGCGAGGGAAAATCTCGCCCGTATCGGTGCCGGACATTCACTCCTGATACTCTTAAAAGATGCTTACCCGATCAATGTATTGCCGGGGTTGAAACAGGTGCAGGAGATCGCCAGCATTTATTGTGCCACGGCAAATGCCTGTCAGGTTATTCTGGCAGAAACCGAAAAGGGGAGGGGAATTCTTGGAGTTATAGATGGGGAAACTCCCCTCGGAGAGGAGGGGGAAAAGGAGATTAAAGAAAGAAAAGAATTCCTGAGAAAAATTGGATACAAGCAGTAATGACAGGCAACGAGTAACGAGTAACAAGTGACGAGTGGGTTGATTGAGTAATTGGGTGTTCGGTCTGTAGGAGCAACCTCCTGGTTGCGATAACCTATGGTAGGAGCCCCACCAGAGGTGGGGTGATAAGCTTATGATTGGTATTGATATTGTTGAGATAAAAAGGATAGAAAAACTCCGCAATAAATACGAGGATAAGTTCTTAAGAAGGGTATTCTCTATAGGAGAGATTGAGTTATATAAAAAGCACAAAAGGAGGGTATCCTTTCTCGCCGGGAGATTTGCCGCCAAGGAGGCGGTCATAAAGGCGCTCGGCAGATATATTCCCTGGAATAGAATAGAGGTTCTTGGAGAGGGGAAACCTTATGTAGAAGTGGATGGAATCGAATCTACACTACATGTTTCTATCAGTCATACAAAGGATTTCGCCGTCGCTATTGCCATTATTTCAGATTGTACATTAACCACGCCTGCCTGCCGGTAGGCAGGGAGACACACGGATAGACACGAATTGTTCAATGACTACACAGATATTCCTTGAATTTTATTTTTCTAAAAAATCTGTGTTAATCAGTGTACATCTGTGGTTTCAAAAAAACGCATATCATAAGATTCTCATATCTCAATCCGCATTCCATCCCGGGCAACGATAAATCTACCACCAAATTCCTCACCCACCCTGGCAACGATCTCCTCTTCAAGCATAACGGGATATATATGCGTGAGAAGCAGAAGTTTGGCGTTACACTCCCTTGCCACCCTGCCCGCGAGTTTTGGATGGAGATGTCCCTCTACTTCTCTGGGGAATGAGCACTCCAGGATAAGGGCATCTGCATCTTTTCCAAGTTCTACAAGTTCTTTTGAATACCCCGTATCACCAGAATATACAAAAACTTTTCCTTCCTTCTCAATTCTGTATCCAATGGATTCCTCAGTGTGGGGAAGCTTTGCGGTAATAACTCTCCACCCGTTCGGCATAAACTCTTCGGGGGTTCGAACATTTACACTGTAAAGTGAAGGGATAAGTTGTTCTCCATACAGGCTGGAAAGGCTGTCCCAGAACTCTTTGATGCCGCGAGGACCCACAATATTTATATCTCTTTTTCTGGGAGCCAGCGGATACTTTGAGGCGAAGAGGAAGGGTGCGAGGTCTGCAATATGGTCGATATGAAAGTGAGTATAGAAGATGTGGTCAATATCATTATATGTGAAACCCGCCTCAAGGAGTGCCCTGAGTGCTCCGGGTCCCGTATCAAGGAGTATGTTTTCGTTGTCAAGGGATAGCAAAATGGATGGAGAACCCCTCACCTTTGATGGAACCCCACAACCGGTACCTATGAATGTAATAAGCATATATATTATTATACCACAAGCCCCTTTAAATGTCAAGAGAAAAAAATAATTGGACGCAGATTCACCCCGTTAAATAATGTAGCGGTAACTATCAGAGCGTTCTTGAAACAGTTCTATTTAACGGGGTAAACGCAGATTAGCCATGATTTCTTTATTATTGTGGTTGTCGGGAGTAATGTCATTGCGAGGGATGTCATTGCGAGGGATGTCATTGCGAGGGATGTCATT
>DFBT01000083.1:0-3203 GCA_002366725.1 Caldifarciminota bacterium UBA3073 | reverse complement strand
GCAACCTCCGAAGCAACCCCCGAACCAATCTCCATCTGACACATATACCCGAGACTATGACTTGCTGTATGCTTTCCTATGCAATCAAGCGAAAATATCATCGGATTTAGCGCCTGCCTGCCGGTAGGCAGGGATTAAACAGATTTTTTAAAAATCTAAACGGTAATCTGTAATCTACAATCTATGGTCTTTGGTCTGCTTGCCCTGTAGAAGCGTAGCTATTCAACGGGGCTTGCCCCGTTGGCGCGAAGCGACTTTACGGGGTTGTCTGTATTTCATCGTTCCATAATTTCGACATTACGCAACTATCAAATGATCGTTAAGAATACAATCGTGGAACTGGAATGCAGAGGTGGAAGAGGAGTATGAAAAAATTCTTGACTTTTCTGTCTCTATGTGGTATAATTGATCAAGACCTTTGTGGGCATTTCTCTTGCTTTTTGAGGATGTCTATTTAAATAGGTAAAAATTCTAATCAGGAAAATTAGATGGACAAGAAAATAAAAGCAAAAGAAAAGATTAAAGAATTAGCAAAGAGGTTTGAAGAGAATATCTCTCAATACAAGAGAGCGGATTACGATGAGGCGAATACCCGTGCAGATTTTATAGACCCATTCTTTGAAACCATGGGCTGGGATGTTGCCAACAAACAGGGTTATGCCGAGCAGTATCGCGAGGTTGTAAGAGAAGCAAAGGTCATAATTGCTGGAAAGCACAAGGCACCTGATTACTCCTTCCGTATCGGTGGGATACGAAAGTTCTTCGTAGAGGCAAAAAAACCATTTATCGTCCTCAAATCCGAAGTATCGCCTGCGTATCAGTTAAGGAGATATGCCTATACCGCCAAATTACCCCTCTCTATTCTTACAGACTTTGAGGAATTCTCTGTGTATGATACCAGAATTAAACCCACACCAAAAGATTCGGCTTCCTGTGCCCGTATCTTCTACTGTGGATATAAAGATTACCTCAAAAATTTTGATTTCATATATGATACATTCTCAAAAGAGGGCATTTTAAGAGGCAGTTTCGACCGATATATAGAGTCAACTAAGAATAAAAGGGGCACATCAGAGGTAGATAAAGAATTCTTGAAACTTATTGATAGGTGGAGGGAGAAACTTGCAAAGAATATTGCTCTTCGGAATAAGAGTTTGACCTTGTATGAATTGAACTTTGCCGTCCAGAAAATTGTTGATAGAATTATATTCCTGCGTATAGCAGAAGACAGGCAGATCGAAGATTATGGAAAACTTCAAATTCTCTTAAACGGAACCAACACATACAGAAGATTGATGCAGATATTCCTTCACTCCGATAGAAAATACAACAGTGGGCTATTTGATTTTGAAAAGGATGGCATTACTCAAAGCCTTTCTGTCGATGATAAAGTAATAAAAGAGATTTTAAAATCCGTTTATTATCCTGAATCTCCCTATGAATTCTCTGTTTTAGATGTAGAAATTCTTGGGAACATCTACGAGCAATTTCTTGGAAAGACTATTCGCCTAACCCCCGCACATCAGGTTAAGGTTGAGGAAAAGCCGGAGGTAAAAAAGGCAGGTGGTGTCTATTACACTCCCAAATACATCGTTGACTACATCGTTAAAAACACCGTTGGAGAAACTATAAAAGGCAAAACGCCAAAACAGATTGACAAGCTCAAGCTCCTTGACCCCGCCTGCGGCTCAGGGAGCTTTCTTCTCGGTGCCTATCAGTACCTCTTGAACTATTATCTGGACCGGTATTCCAAAGGTGAAAATTGCAAGAAGGCATTAAAGAAAGGGCAAATTATACAAATAGAAAAAGATAGTTTTCAATTGACTATTGCAGAGAAGCAGAGAATTCTTCTTAATAATATATTTGGAGTGGATATAGATACCCAGGCAGTAGAGGTATCTAAACTTTCCCTTCTTCTTAAACTTTTAGAGGGAGAGACTGAGGAGTCAACCAGGCAACTATTCAGATACACCCAGATGAAACTCTTACCCGATCTATCAAATAATATCAAATGCGGCAACTCCCTGATTGGGACTGATTTTTACAAGCAGACGAGTCTCTTAAAAGATGATGAGATAAGACGCATCAATGTTTTTGACTGGAAAACTGCCTTCCCTGATATTTTCCAAAATGGAGGATTTGATGTAGTAATAGGAAATCCACCGTATGTAAAAGAGTATACCAACAGACAACCATTTGAGGATGTAAGAAAGACAAAGATAGCAAAATATTATGAGGGGAAAATGGATGTATGGTATATCTTTGCCTGCAGGGCAATAGATTTACTGAAAAATAGAGGTTACCATAGTTTTATTGCAACAAACAATTGGATAACGAGTTCAGGTGCATCAATACTGAGAAACAAGATACTGAAGGAAACAAAAATTATAAAGTTTGTGGACTTTGCCGATTTTAGAGTTTTTGAAAACGCATCGATTCAGACAATGGTCTATGTATTGAGAAAAGAGAGACCAGGCAAATCCTATAAAGTTAAATATACGAAAGTTGTCAACAAAAAGGTTCCCTTAATAGAACTTACAGAGAGATTAAATTATAAGGTAAGCAGGCAGAAAAAACTGAGCAGCCCTGATTATGAATGGTTTAATGCATTGGTAGACCCAAAAGAACTTAAGGATAAAACATTTACTTTTTTTGAAGAAAAAAATGCCGAGATATTAAACAAAATAGAGAAAAGTTTGAACTATAAATTAAAAGAGAAAGATGTAGCACAAGGCATTGTATCTCCTCAAGACTTTGTAATAGAGAAACACTTATCAAAACTAAAGAATAGAAATATTAAGAAGGGGGACGGCATTTTTGTTTTAAGAACAGACGAGGTTAAAAATCTTGGGCTAAACCCGAATGAGATAATAATAATAAAGCCGTATTACACAACAGAGCAACTCTACAGGTTTTGGGGTGATGAGAATAACACTTTATGGATAATCTATTCAGATATAAATGTGAGAAAGAATATAAATAATTATCCACACATTAAATCACATTTAGATAAATTCAAAGAAGTAATTACCTCAGATTTCAAACCCTATGGTTTACATAGAGCAAGAGAACAAAAATTTTTTGAGGGAGAAAAGATAATCTCGTTGAGAAAAACCAAGGAACCTCATTTTACATATACCAATTTTTTCTGTTATGTTTCACAAACCTATTTTATTATTAAACCCAAGTTTGACAGTGCCCTC
>DFBT01000067.1:26813-27352 GCA_002366725.1 Caldifarciminota bacterium UBA3073 | reverse complement strand
TTTTGACAATACTAATACAGCAATTGGGAGGTCGTATGAAAAAAATGGCGTATTTAATCACTGCCCTGACATTTTCTGTTACATCCATCTACGGTGTCACCCTGGTTGGAACAACCGGTGCCCAATTCTTGAAGATCGGGGTCGGCTCAAGGGCATCTGCCATGGGAGGCGCATTCGTTGGAATGGCTGACGATGCAACCTCACTTTATTGGAATCCCGCCGGCAGTGCATTATTGGAAGAAAAACAGTTGTCCACAACTCTTACGCCGTGGCTTGCGGGGACAAACTTTAATTTTGTTGCATTTACGCTCCCCGTGAGAAATATCGGCACCATCGGAGTATCGGTAATCTCTCTCAGTATGGATGATATGGAGGTGAGAACGATCGAGGAGCCGGAGGGAACGGGAATTTATTTCGGTGCCGGGGATTACGCATTGGGCTTATCCTATGCCAGGGCTATGACCGATAGGTTCTCTTTTGGATTGACCGGGAAATATATCCAACAAAAGATATGGCTGATGCATACATCGAGCTTCGCC
>DFBT01000067.1:0-26755 GCA_002366725.1 Caldifarciminota bacterium UBA3073 | reverse complement strand
CACGCAATAACCGATTGGCAGGAGGAATGGAATGTGGGATTTATTGGAGACTTGAGAACTGGCCAATTTGTGCTGCCGCTGAGATTCAGGGTTGGGATAGCAATGGATTTATTGAAAGTGGGTGATACACGACTCACCGTGGCGACAGATGCGGTGCATCCAAATGATAATGTGGAATATATCAATCTTGGTTCGGAGTTGTCTTTAAAAGAAAAGTATTTTTTGAGGGCTGGATACAAATCATTGTTTATGAAAGACAGCGAAGAGGGATTCACCGCGGGTGGGGGGATCAGACAGGACATACAAAATTGGACAATCGACATAGATTATGCCTATGCCGACTTCGGAAGATTGGGTTTTGTCAACAGACTCTCTGTCGGAGTCAGGTTTTGAGAAATAAACCATTGCTTTCTATTTTGGACGCAGATATTTGGGAGTGCAGTATCCGTGATACTGCATGCACCAACACGGTTGACGCACTCCATAATAATTAAACACTGTAACGGAAAGGGGGTGGTGAGCTTTAAAGAATTAAGATAAAAAAATCATGAAAGGGGGTGGTGGATGTCCAGAAGTGAGCAGGTAGTGAGTTCTATTTTTGGAATTTGGTAACACAAAAAAGGGAGGAGAAATGAGAATGATAAAAGCTATGTTGGTTATGGTGATAGCGGTTTCGTTGTTCGCCGGCGAGGGAGATAACTGGTTTGGGTATGCCGCCACGAACGACCCTGCAGATGATATCTCTAACCCGAGGGGAGTGTGCGCCGGAAGTGACCTCGACCAGGATGGAAAGCCAGAGGTTATTGTCACCGATTATAGTAACGGGGGAATGGTTCATGTTTACGAGGTTACCGGTGACAATACCCTGGAACTCGTCTGGAGTTCTACCGGCACTCCTTCTGGCTACTCCAGTCCCGTCAGGATCGTCGCCACCGGTGATCTCGACGGCGATGGATTGGGCGAGATAATCTTTCCGGTTAATAGCTACAACGCAATAGACGACAGCGCCGGTATCTATGTCTACGAATGGGATGGAACCACAGATAACGGGTATGGCACCGAACCAACTGCCGTCCGTTACATTGCCGAAACTGACAGCGTAGAGAGATTCAGGGTAGAGATGATCGCAGTTGCGGATATCGATGATGACGGAACGCAGGAGATCGCAATTGCCTCCAATGGAAACACCTTCAGCGCTAATGGTCTTCCGGGCGATCGTTTCTGGATTTGGTCGGTATCTGGTTCATTTCCCGGATTTTATACCTTTACCACGGAGTTAGATCTGCGGCGTTATTCCACTGATTATCCCGATGGTGATTTCGTTGGCAGTCCAAACACCGTAGCCCTGGCAGATATCGATGGAGACGGAACTACAGAGGTTATGTGTGAGGTGTGGAATAATATTACCTATTTCGCTGTAGAAGCCACCGCGGCAAACACCTATGCCATGAGCACGCCCTATGCATATTCTCCCGTGGACGAGGTTGCGATCAAGGGCGGTGTAGCCTATGACATCGATGGAGACGGTGCAGATGAGTTCTTCTTCGGCGGGTATGTATCTGGGAATCTTTGGGTCATCGATGGAGTTACGGATGCACTCGCACTCGATACCACCAATGCCTACCTGCTCGGCGAGGGCATTGGTGCCGGTTATGGCTTCGCGGCTGGTGACTTAGACCACGGCACGGATAGCGATGGTCCCGATATATACTTTACAACCTGGGGCACCATTCAGGACTGGGAGTATACGGGAGCAGATCCGACCGACCCCGCCAGTTATACAAAGTATGAAATCTATCGCGATAGGATAATCGGCTCTGTGGGTGGCGGTGTCAATCACATTGTTGCCCCCGGCGACCTCGATGGAGACGGAAACGGCGAACTGATAGCCGCTTATCAGGGTGTCGTCGATACCGTAAATGGCTACTATTATGCTCCACAGTACTTCAGGGTAATCGAGTTCACACCGGACATTATGCCCATAAGCTTCGTGAGGGAGAACGATGAGAACGGTGAGCCAGTTTGGATGGATAGTGTCGTGACCATAAAAGGAATCGTTACCGCCGCCGATGAGGTCTTCGGAACTTCCAAGGTCTACCTCCAGGACCAGGGATGGGGGATGTGCGTATACGACGAAACGGTGGAAGGAGCCGTCGATATAGGCGATGAGATAGTTGTCACCGGATCAGTCGACTTTTACAACGGGTTGACCGAACTCACGAGCGCGACTCTCGAGGTCTCCTCGTTACCCACGCTTTGGTCCGTCTGTCCCATTCTCATAGGCTGTCCATCTCTGAATGATACGGTGGGTGAGACTTATGAGGGTCTACTTACCCAAATCAATTATGTAACCACAGAGGACCACTTCCCAGCCGAGGGCTCCAATGGAATTGTGACTATCACAGACAGCCTTGATAATGATGCAACCATGTTCATCGACGACGATACGGATATCGATGGCACCACCGCGCCGTGGGTTCCCTTCAATGTGATTGGAATTGCCTCACAGTTCGACTATAGTTCACCCTACTGGGAAGGGTATCAGATAATGCCGAGGTCTCTCGATGACCTCGAATTGGGTGTAGAAGAAGAGGAACCAGTTGCTGTTGCCTTGCTGTCCCAGAATGCGCCGAACCCATTCAGAACGAGGACGACCATCGAGTTCAGCATCGTTAAGTCGGGTTACGCGAGCCTGAAGATATACAATGTAAGTGGACAGTTGGTCAAGACGCTGGTCGATGGGCACATGGAAAACGGCACCTACACTCGAACCTGGAATGGACGAGATGAAAATGGCAGGACGGTAGCTTCCGGAACCTACTTTTACAAATTGGAATCCGGTGGTTTCTCTCGAACGAATAAGATGATCATCGCGCGATAAGGACCTATCCGATAACAAAGCAGGGTCGCCGGCACACCGCCGGCGATCCTGTTATAGTGGAGAAATCATGGAAATTATCGGTATAAAGGCAATCCCAATAAATATCCCGTTAAAACAACCCTTTAAGCTTGCCTACGGTACACACCTCGAGTATAGAGGTGTAATTTTGGTCATTAAAACAGACTCTGAAATATACGGAATCGGTGAGGCTTCACCTTCACCCAAAATAACGGGGGAAACACAGGACACGGCAATTGATGTAATGGAAGACAAAATAAAACCATTGTTAATAGGAAAAAATCCCTTGAACATAGAAAAAATAACAGATGAACTGGATTCAGAGTTCTCCGGAAACACGAGCGCCAAATGCGCCGTCGATATTGCCCTCTGGGATATACTCGGCAAAGTATCAAGACTACCGCTCAAGGACCTGCTCGGTGGCGGTGGCGACAGCATAGAGACCTCAATAACCATCGGTATCAAACCCATAGATAACACCATAAAAGAGGCGGATGAACTCGTTGAAAACGGGGCTAAAATTCTGAAGATCAAGATCGGGCTCAACCCCAAAGAGGATGTTGATAAGATCAAGGAACTGAGGAATACCATAGGCTATACTCCAACCATTCGTGTGGATGCCAATCAGGGATACACCGTAAAAGAGGCTATATGGGTGGGCAGAAAATTGGAACCCTGTGACATCGAGTTCATTGAGCAACCCGTAAAGTTCTATGACTACAGAGGAATGAAATGTGTAAGGGATACAATCGATATTCCCGTGATGGCGGATGAGAGTATTCATTCCCTGCAGGACACAATCAGGGCTATAAGAGAAGACATCTGCGATTTGATAAACATAAAACTTATGAAGTCGGGTGGTATAAAAAACGCCATCAAAATTGCCGCAGCAGCGGGGGGAGCGGGTATAAAATGTATGCTCGGGTGCATGAGCGAAACGAAGATTGCCATAACCGCAGGAACGCACCTTGCAATTGCGACTGAAAACATAAGATATGCAGACCTTGACGGTCACCTGGAATTAGAAAAAGAAATCGTAGATGGGGGTGTAATTACCGAAAGGGGAGAAAACCGCATTTCCGAAAAAGAGGGATTGGGATTAACCCTAAAGTCCTGTATTGAAACTGAATAGAGAAACTTTTTTGGACGCAGATTAGCGCGGATTAACACAGAAAAAACTTTAAAGAGATAAATAATCGGCGTAATCTGCGTTAATCTGCGTCCAAAATTTACAAAGTACTGGATATGAAAAAACGCTGGGATGCTGTGATCGTTCTCGGATGCGCTCCGAAAACGAATAATGTTCCTTCGTACTCTTTGACCCAGAGGGTAAGGAGGGCGGAAGAATTTTATAATAAAGGACTGGTAAAAAAGATCGTATTCACGGGAGGGCCAAATAAAACAGAAATTCCAGAATCCGTGATTATGCGAGACCTTTCGACTGTGCCTCGTGGGAATACACTTACAGAAGAAAAGGCACTAAAGACAACTGAAAATGCGCTTTACACGGGAACGATAGCAAAAAAACAGGAATTTACATCCTGTCTCGTCGTAA
Organism: Caldifarciminota bacterium UBA3073; assembly: GCA_002366725.1. Classification (GTDB taxonomy): domain Bacteria; phylum Hydrothermota; class UBA3073; order UBA3073; family UBA3073; genus UBA3073. Next base: position 22,301 of record DFBT01000067.1, on the reverse strand, counting down.
CATCGCCATTTCACATATTGAGAAGTGCATATATCTTCAAAAAGATTTTCCCAACATCAATAAGACTCGAATTCGCCAAATCCGAGGAAAAGATATCCCTCTTGAGGTGGATATATCTACTATTCAGGGAAATGGGCTTTTTTATAAGAGACTTTGGAGAGATTCAAAGAATGAGCAGGCTCCTCAAAAATTGACGAGCGCTCCGCATATTCTATCCTGGATTTCCCTCACGGAATGCGTTTTAACGAGGAAATTATTCATCATAATTGAGAATGCAAGGACATCCCCCCTTTTTGTGGAGGCATATCCCGAGAGACAGCTCGTCCCGCTTAAAGTTCCCGTCTTTGCCCTGACCCGTCTTGAAACCCGTGGTTCATTCATTCTCTTTCTTAGTGTTCCATCAATACCTGATACGGGAAGTGATGTTAGATATTCGGGTTGATACGCGAAATTCTGATACATAAATACCAGGAGAGTGACGATCTGGGACGGCGAGAGCAGGTCATAGATCGATAGCCCAGAACCATCTACAGACCTGTATTCGGTGGAATCAATACCAATTTGGCCCATAAAATCACCTATTACACTTATCCCCTTCTCCGATGTGCCCGGCTCAGATTTAAAAACAGTACCGAGCGTCTTTAATACCTGCTCAGAGACAAAATTTGAACTTGCCTTGTTCATATAATAGAGAATCTCCGCCAATGGCTTCGAGTAATGGATTCCAAGTTCAATAGTTGAGTCTGACGGGAGTGTATCAATTCTAACACCTCCATTGAGTTTAATACCGCTCTCCTCCAGGAGTTCCCCGAAGACCGTGGCAGTATATAGGGGAGGGTTCTCTAAATTTCTGTAAAGGACCATTCCTCTGGAATCTACTGTAAGTGTGCCCGCCACCGCAATAACATTTGTGTCTTTCTCTAAAATGCGGTCTACCGTTAGATTAGTCTCAAATCCTCTCACACCCGTTATTCCACGGTTGTCTATCTTAACATAGGTCGTTGGCGGTTCTATTTCCACCCCAACGCAATCGCCAACTTTTTTGCCGGGTTTAATCCTCACCTCGATAAGGTTCTCATTCACCGAGAGCGCTCCGATCCTGGCATTCCAATACACAGGTGGTTCATCCCACGCCCATCCCGCTCCCCGTCTTGTATCATCAAAATAGGAATCGTCGGCAATTAAATCTCCATCGATCTCCCTGATACCACGCCACTTTATTTCTCTGACCAATCCCTCAAGGTCCTGGATTTTCAGGTCGGGGTCTCCAAAACCCTTGAGATAGAGATTTCCAGATAGTTTTCCATTTCTTGTTTTATTAATTCGATATACTGCAGTTTTGAATCTGTATTCGGGCCCAAGTTTTACAAGGGCAGCCGCAGATGTCAAGAGTTTCATATTCGATGCGGGATTAAAGAGTTTGTCTGCATTATACTCATACAAAACCTTATTATCCTTTATCGATACAATCTTTATACCAACCGTCGCTTGTGTAAGGAGGGTATCACGAAGGATAGCGTCGAGCTCTTTCCTGAACATCTTCTCTTCACCCTGATAAACATACATGTTCAATGAACAGGATGAGAAAAAGAAAAGCAGTAAATAGTTAATAGTTAATAGTGAATAGTTAAACAATCTTCTCATAATATCGCCTCCATGTTATGTGTTTCGCCACTCTTTATTGTTACATCTCGTTCCGTTGTTTTACCGTCCTTTGAGAAAAGAACCTTTGTGTCACCGGGGTCTAAATAGAGAAAGTGAAATTTACCATCTTCTTCTGTTATTAACCTCTGTCCATTGGAGACGAAAACAGAGACATTTCCTATGGGTCTATTATTTTCGTCCTTTATTTTGCCCTTTAATGAACCCATCATCTTCGGCTGCAAACCCATATCCTCAAGGATTCCGCAGAATATAAGATATGCCTCTTTTATTCTGTAGGGATAACTCCCCAATCTCTCCCTGAATTTAGCGTCTGAAAGATTTCCCGGCACGACGAGTGTTCTTTTGCAATGCGGATGAATAATCATATAAGAAGAGCACTCACCTACACCGAGGTCGGGTCTTCCACCATAGTTTACAATATACTTCTGGATTATGCTCGCAAATTTTTTACTCTCTCTGTCGGTATAGTAATAATAACACCGGCAACCGTCTTTTTGGTATTCGTTGTAATGTGAAACTGAAATCAATCTGTCGGGATTTTGAGAGGTTACAAATCTCGTTCTCTCAACCTCGCCAACTTTTTCGTGGACATCGCCGCGGGTGAGAAGACAATCGGCGCCGGATTTGTAAAGAAAATCCCTTATATGCCTTACCACATCGAGTGTAAGAGACGAGGCATCCGCGGGGTCAATTATAATCTTTTTCCCAAAGAGAAGTCCGTTGTATATGTGCTTTAATTCGATGTCTAAGTTTATACTTGTTCCGTCTGGAATATCACATTTCCTCTTCGTCTCGTAAAAACCCCTTTTTGGAACTGTGAGGGTTGTTCTTCCCGATTCTGTAAATAAGTAGTATCTGCCTTCTTTATCTGTTACTGTGGTCGACTCTTTTGTTTCAATCAGGGCCTCATCAACAGGTTTATTCTCATGATAGACTATTCCAGTAAGAAGCGATTTTTCAGTCGTTTTCACGTTTATCTCCCTTTCCTTTTTCACTTTTTCACAACTGACCACTAAATTTACAGTTCTCTTTTTCCCTTTGAGAAACAAATAGTTGGTTGCCTCGCCACCCTTTGTAAGACGAAAATCGAAAGAAAGACTGCCACCGCTTGTCTCAAACTTTACCAGTTTGTTATCACATACGGGGTTTCCGCTGGCATCCACCACATCCACGCGAAGGGAAACGGGCATAGCGCCTCTCTTCGGAAAGGAAGCAGGATAAAAATGAATAAAAATCCCTTCTGGAGGATTATCAATTGAGAACTCTATCGTGCGAGGTTGGGTTATGTTTCCCCTTTTATTCCTCGCCGATACAGATGCTATATGGATTCCGTTACTTCCACCGAAATATGCTGTCAAAACATTGTATTCGTTGTCATAGGCATAAGGTATCTCTTTATCATCAACAAGAAGTTTAATAGTGGACGGGTCAATATCCTGAAAACTGGCGAGAATGGTATTATGAGAGAACTCAAACTTTTTAACCTTCGGGACCTCCCTTTCAAAATATTCCAGTATACCTTTAAAATATACAGTCGCTTCCAACCTATTATATTCTTCATCTCCCAATTTCTCTTCGGCGGCGGGATTGCTGATGTAGCAAGACTCTCCCAGAACAGATGGTTCAACATTGCCGCGCAACACCCTGTATTTTGCGGGTAATGGAGGCAGGGTCAGGAGTTTAAAATACCTGGTAAAATAGTGGAAGAGGATATTTGCAAAATCGAGTGACGGGCTCTCGCCTTCCCAGGGATAGTATATTTCGGTTCGATTGATACTTCTATCCAGTTGTGCATTGGCATTGTGGTGGATTGAGAGAAAGAGGTTGGCATTTGCATCCTTCGAAATTTCTACCCTTTCATCGAGAGAGACCTTCTCATCTTTTTCTCTCGTAAGAATAACCTCTGCTCTCTCTTTTTTGAGAAGTTCACGAAGATGCAGGGCAACTCTCAAATTAACATCCTTTTCTTTAAGTCCTTTGGGTCCCACAGCACCTTCCTGACACCCGCCGTGACCCGGGTCGATTACAATTATTTTATTTCTTATGCCCATCAGTTTGGGGTCAGGTCTTTAATTTTAAATTTTCAAGCATTCTTTCAAGTTGTTCTTTTGGGCCACACTCACCTACCATTAACTTTTTATCATTATCTGCTCTTTATTACTCTGTCTACGAACTTTATTGCGTATATTATATCATATCTCTCAGAAGAGTCAAAAATTTAAAATTAAAGACCTGACCCCATTTTTTTTACCTCATAATCAAGTGTCTTAAGCACTTCTTCGTCGATTTTCTCAAGTCCCATTAAAAACGCACCAATTACCGGTGGAAACCTGGGCTCTATAAAATTTATATTATAAGGAATTGCCGCTCTTATGGGTTCTAAAAGATGCTCCTTTTCCTTGAATATACCTCCGATTAAGCTCATATCTATGCTCTTACTTTTAAATTCTAATTTCCTGATGATTGCGTATGCCAGAAGTCCAAGCTCCTTCCCCGCCTCATTTAAGATGATATTCGCAATTCTGTCCTTTTTTCTATACGCCTCAAAAACCAATTTTGCTAAATTCGACACATCTGTCCTCGTAAGTCTTTCCGAATAAATCAGCGGAACGACCTCTTCGATATTGGAAATTTCTAAATTCTCCTTTATCATCTCCGTTAAAATCGTCTTTTCTCCCCTTCCGTCGTATTCCTTCAGGGCATAAATGAGCGCATTCTTTCCAATGTAAAAACCACTCCCCTCATCGCCAAGGATGTAACCCCAACCGCCTGCCCTTGCTATCTCATCTTTATCATTTTTACCGAGGGCAATAGAGCCCGTCCCCGCAATGATCACGACACCCGGTTTTCCCCCCAATGCCCCTTCCAATGCAATGACTGCGTCGTTTTCAACTATACTATCGAAACCGACATCGTTTAAAATACCGTGAACCTCTTTTTTCTCGTTTTCTCTTCCCACACCGGCAAGACCGAGAGAAATTTTCGATATTTCGCTTTTTTTAATATGAGAAGACCTGGTTAAATTGTCTATGAGATCGAGAAGGAGTCTTTTAAATTTTTTTTTACCCGCAACCTGATAATTTGAGGGCCCAACCTCTTTTTTGGCTATAATTTTCCCCTCTCTATTTGCCAAAATGGCGGTAGTTTTCGTTCCCCCTCCATCAACACCTATGATATACATTTCCATACGGATCATGTACAGACTCGATACCCTTCCTTCAATTTCCCCCAGACCTTTTTCGGGTTGTCACATTTTATATAAGACATATAACTCGTTCCGTCATAACTCCATGCACCAATATTTCTAATACCCTCCCCAAAGATAATCTTCACCGCCCTCTTTACCTTCCATTCATCACCTTTCCTGATAGAAAAACACTGTACCCACATCTGTCCCTCTTTGCCAAAATTCTTTGCCATGCGAAAGATTCTATTTGCATAAGTTCTCACTCTTTCCTCAAAGTCCGATTCATGATATCTGTATGGGTCCGTGGCAATAATGTCAACGCTTTCCATCCCTGCGATCTTAGCCCAATCCTTGACATTTGGTTTCGAACTCTCCTCCGGTAGCAGGCAAACAGCGGATTTCATACCCAATCTCTTACCGTATCCCGTCACCTTCTGTAAAAATCCGACTATGCTGTTCTCTCTGAATTCCACAACTTCATCATCTATATCATCGGGCATATTGTGACCATATTTTCTCTTAAACTCTTCTCGACAATACCCGCATCTGCATGCCCAGCCATTTTTTACACTGTAGAAATGCGGTTCATCCCAGAACAATACATCACCTCCGATGTACTTCGCATCTTCTATCCATTGATGTATAAATTCAATGAACCCGGGATTGTTGATACAGCATGCGGGCAAACGATTCCCATTAGAGTCAACTTGATGGATATCGGTATTACTTATAATATGTGACAATGCCTCCCCCCCAAACACACCACCAACACCCCACGGGTCCACATAAACATCGAGACCCAACTTATGTGAAATGTGCATGATCTCTTTCATCGTGTCTTTGTAAAATATCCTATCGTATTCAGAAAATGTATGCAGAACAAAGTTACAGTTGTGCTCGACTATGTCGACCATATCTTTCTTCACCCATTTCGGGTTTCTATTTCCAAAGTAACTGATGCCTGTTTTCATAGTCTGGAATTAAGGCGCCTGCCTTTTAAAATGCTTACGCATTAACTCCACAGATTAACTCCATTTGTTACTGGAATTAAGGCGTTAGCCTTTTAAAATGCTTACGCATTAACTCCACTGATAAAATCCTTACGCCTGCCTGTCCATGCGGATCCGTAGAGACCGGTAGGCAGGGATTAACTCCACGGATTAACTCCACGATTAACTCCACCTGTGCTCGTTTTTTTGAATCTCCAGAATACTCTCTCTATGTTCGCACCCACAGAGTCATTATAAAAGGCAATCGGTCCAACCCATGCTATTGTAGATGTTTTATGACCCTGTAATTTCATATCTTGAAGACATCTTTTGAGCAGCACCTTTCCTATACCCATACGCCTGAATTCTTTTAATGTCCCCATTGGTCCAAACCAACCCGTATTTAAGTTGTTTGCGTCATAGGCAGCAAAGGCTATAACCCTTGCATTCTTTAAACCAATATGTATACTTATTGGATGGTTCCTAAAACCTACTTCAATTTCCCTGCGTGAAGATACAAAATTTTCATCAATAAAGGTGAAAACCGACGGCCTGTTTTCAAGGGATGCCCTCTTTATCTCAATTCCTTGCTTTGAAAGGACATCTTCCTCTCTACCTGTCGAAAAATCTTGCCCTTCAAGGTCTACTTCCATGTTTACGTCTTTATCAAACTTCTTGTAGCCTCTCCTTGTGATAAAAACATAAGCATCAGTATACCGAGGGTCAAGACCTGGTTGAAGATAGTTGGGACTGCTGTCCAGGATTCGGATCTCTTTTACATCCTGCGACCACAGTTTTTCCTCTATAATCTTTAAAAGGGCACTTGCAATCCCTCGCCTGCGCCATTTCTCATCGGTGGCAAACAATTTGATAAAACCAATCTTCCTTTCATTATACTCCCTTGTCACTCCCTGCATAAATCCAACTATCCGGGAATTAACAACTGCCTTAAGAGTCTTTTCAGGGTCAAAGTCCGGGTCGCCAAATATCTTCTCCTTTGTAAGGTGCTCTGTAATATGTTCGTAGATAAGGTTTCTCTTTAGGAGATTGGTCAAAGAACGTAGGTCTTCTTTTTCTACAGGTAAGATATTCATATCTCTATTATAAGTGTGTAGGTTATTTTGAACTGGAACTTATTTTTGATTTTAATCTATCTATCTCCCATGGGAGAATAATTTTCCCGGGTATATTCAATTCCTTTTTCACTCTCATAAAAGATAATCCTAAAAACTCCTCTCCGACCCATTTTTCTATATCCTGAATACGAGAGATCCATTCTTTATAAGGAGTATCAAAAGTAGTCATTTTTCTACCGCTGGACTCCCGGATGTATTTTTTATTGTTTTTTTTGGCAATTATTAACATATGTGCAGAGAAGACATCGGTTTTATTTGCATAAATCAAAGCCACTATATCTCCAGGTCTTGTGTTTTCTTCTAATTTTTCGAGGGCATTTAGAGGGACATAATCTATAGTTATTTCTCGATCGGGCAGAACATAACGCATGTCTTTTATGCCTTTGTTAGCAAAGAATTTTTTGTGGGAGATCGTTCTGGTTACGGATTTTGTGTATTCCCCCCCTACTTTTCTTGACACATCTTCCAGAATCCAGCTGTTTTCGGGTAGCCAATCCGCCATTGTATAATGATTTCGAGTTCTCATTCCTATTACGCCATCTTTATATCGAATTTGCTGAAGATTATTGAAGAAATTGTCCCAACTATCAGAGATGGCCATAGCGAGAACATGTTCGCAAAGAGACATACAGTTGGTCTCTTGAAAATTAACTAATGGCCAATTTTCCATGAGAGCATAGGGACCATCACCGACACACTGAAAATTGTAAGGAGTACCTAAAAATTTCTCAGAATAGAGATTAATTCTTTCAGAAATTGTTAAGTCCTTTTGGCTTATCTCTGTTAAAAGGAAATCAATTTCTTGATTAGTCATCTCGAAGAGTGGTTTTAATTTTTCTTTTACTGCGGTATACGCTAATTGAAGGGATATCAAAACGGCTAAGTAAGGTGTAATTTTTTTAAATCTCACTTTCTCTTATTAATCTCTTTCTAAATTGTCAACTTCTTGGAAGTTCTACTTTTAATACAACAAATATTGTTTCCGAAGTGTCTCAAATTTATCCACATCCTTTTGCCAGCCATTCAAAATTTCCTCTGCAGATTCACCACTTTCAATTTGCTGTAATAGTTTGTCGCTCCCGACTGCCCAGTAAAACCGGGGTGAATTTTTAAAATCTAATTGCCCGGGATACAGCTTCTGTATAGCCGCAAGAATATGGACACTCGTTGCCACAGGCTTAAATTCCTTTTTATCAAGAATGTAAATTTCCACTCCACCACAGGTCTCTCCTACATATCGAAAATAAAATGGCTTGTAATACATTGGTCTGAAGTAAACTCCAGGTAGTTGTTTCTTATTTAATTCTTTTGCCAAAGCTTCACCATCTATCCAGGGAGCGCCAATAATCTCAAATGGCTTTGTGTAGCCCACGCCCTCGCTCAAGTTTGTGATTTCTCCCAGAAGTCCTGTGCCTGGATAGCAAAGAGCAACCTCTGGCGTAGGTATGTGAGGCGAAGTCAACACCCACTGTAGGCCTGTATCATTCCATAGCATATTTCTCTGCCAGCCTTCCATCTTCACAACAGTTAGGTCTACCCCAATATTTAATTCTTTATTAAACATAAACGCCAACTCGCCAATAGTCATACCGTGAGAAATGGGTAAAATGTTGTACGCTGGCCATCTTAAATCTTTACTTTCTGGTAGAGGTCCTTCAACATTTACCCCACCGACGGGATTAGGTCTATCCAGGATGATGAATTTGATGCCCGCTTCTTTAGCTGCTTCCATTGCTAATTCCATAGTAAAGATATAGGTGTAGGCACGTGAGCCCACATCCTGTATGTCATAGACCAATACATCTATATTCTTTAACATCTTGGGTGAAGGCTTCATTCTATCTCCGTATAGACTATAAACCCGTAAACGGGTAGCATTATCCACATAATCCTTGATCTTATGCCCAGCCGGTGCGTCTCCTCTCACACCATGTTCTGGTCCAAAAAGTGCAACCAATTGGATTTTTGTATTCTTGGAGAGTAAATCAACATCGGGTATGAGTGAGCCATTAACACTGGTTGGATTGATGATCAGCCCCACACGCTTTCCTTCTAATATATATATTTGATTCTCCAAAAGCACGTCAATTCCCAACTTAACATTGCTATGAATTTCAGTTACCATGCTATAGAGTTTCTCTTTTGTTCCCTTGGAATAACCACAGAGAGGTAAGATAACAAAAAAGCCAAAAGGTACCAAACCAAGGAATTTTTTCTGCATAGTTGTCCTCTTTAGAGAGAGCCGATAAAGAAAGAAATTCCCGTATCGAAAGTCTAAATATTGGACATTCAATTCACAAGAAGCATTTTCTTCATTATCACTACTTCTCTTTCAAAAACTAAACGGCAGTAATAAACCCCAGATGCCAAGCCATACGCATTAAAAGTAACTCTATGAGTGCCTTCGACCATGGATTTTTTAACAAGAGTCGCAACTTCTCTACCCGCCACATCATAGATCTTTAACTCGACAAGACCTTTCTTCTGTAAAGTAAATTCGATTGTAGTTCTCGAATTGAATGGGTTTGGATAATTCTGTTCCAAATTTATAGTTGTTGCTGGTGCTTCAGAAGATATCCCAGTCTCTACACTGACAGGCTCATTTGTCATTGTGTAGAATTTACTACTTTCCAATGGTACTCCTGGTTCGATATCATTCGTGCTACCGTCGTCAAAAGAAGTAATATAGTAATAGTAGTCAACGCTTGGAATCGCAGTAGTATCGACGAACTCGTTGACTATTTCAGGATGTTCAGTGCTCTCTCCACAGGCAAATATAAGTCCAAAAATTGAATCCGTTTCGTGAGATGCACGGTAGATTTTATAACCTGCAAAATTTGGAGACAACTCTGCATTTTCTGACCAGGTTAAAATAATGGAATCACCCCTTGAGTTTACACTGAAGAGATCTGGAGGCGGCGGCGGCTCAGGAATATCGAAATTTGCCTCATAGTTTGCGATTGCACGCTCAAAGGTTTCAAATATTGAATCCCTGCCAGTATATACCCAGGCATTTTTGAATTCGTTCCCATCATTTGTGATGCTTCCGTCAGGTAATTCGTAGGGTCCAGTCTCTCCTTCATAGCCCCACTTGTACCATTGAGCACCTATTTCGTAAGAAGCCTCGCGGCTCAAACCAGCGACACCTTCTGCAAGTACTATATGGATACTATCACCAGGTGCAAGTGTGTAGGGGCCAAAGCCTTGAGTTTGAGAATACCCACCCGCCGTTGGTCCCCACTCATCAACATTACCATCACCCACCTCCTCAGCATGTGTTAAAGAAGGATGTCCCATTGTCATAAGTCCATACTCTTCTGTCATAAATACTGCATTGAACTGATCGTTACCAGTATTTCTTGGATGATCAGAGTCAATAAACCAAGTGGTCATTGGTTGATAGGGGTCATCCGATTCATCCTGTGCTGACATATCTGCATGTATTGTTACCACTCCAACATACTGTGGAGCACCCAGGTGTCCATCTGCAGCAATACCTATGCCACCGATATTAGGCTCACCAATACAATCTCCGGGACCTCCCCATAGAGAATGTTTTCCCTTCCAGGAAAATAAAGCACGGAAAGGCTCGCCTACCGGTTCTCTCTGGCCGATGACATCGTTCAGTGTATTGCGACCCCAACACGAGTTTTGGGGCATCCACCAATAACCATAAGGACCAGTCTCCCTTGTGGGTGCATATCGATACTGAAAGAAGAAAATGACTCCTTCAAGTGTCTGTTCGTGTGAAGTGCCTTCATTGTCTATAATCCCTGTATTCTTAAAGTAATAATCGTAAATGAGGTAATTGTCATGATACTGATTTGTGAAGGCATAGATTTTCCTTGTTACCGTGATACCGATAGAGGTGTTCACCACATTATAAAGCATTCTATCTGCTTTAAGCGTCTCGTCAACTACATCTAGACTGTCCATATGGGTTGTATTTGAAGCAGGGACACCGTTCACGAGGACAAGTGGGTGGTCAAAACGACCAATAAGCTCGAATTCCACCGGCATGAATTCATTTTCCTCGTCAAAATGTCTGGGCCCTACATGAACGACTTTATATTCAAAAGTTGTGTCTATCAAAAGGTCGTAATAGTCTGTGCAACCAATCCACAAACCCTTAGCGGCCTTACAATCCTGGTATAAAAATTGTGCATCCCATCTCAATCCATCCTGTTGATCTGATATGAGGTGTCTTCGCCCAACTTCCTGTTCACAGCCTGCGCTTGAATACCAGTCATGCAAGGAACCCACAGCAACCCACTTGGTTTCGTCAGCCATCGCAAGACTCAAAAAACAAAAGGATAGAATTGATAGAGAAATAAGGGTTATATCTTCAAATATTCTTGTCATCATAATGACCACCTTTTTAATAAGTCGTAGATGAAAAATTATGAAGTTTCCACTCTGACTTTTTCGGGTTTAAAGAGCAATCCTATAAGAAAGGTCCAAATCGTTCCAACAACGACAAGCCATGGCCAGGCAATATGTATGTATGGCTCTAATATAAATAGCATCACGGTAACTAAAACACTGGAGCTCATGGCAATTATATTTCCCTTATTAGAGCCACGTTTGGTAATGACTGCCAAAAGAAATACGCCCAAAAGCGACCCATAAGTAAACCCACCAATCTTAAAGCCTATCCACAGAATTTGCTTAATATCACGACACGCAATTGCCACACCTATAAGTGCAAGACAAAAAACTACCACAAAAAGCCTTGAAACTAATAGATAGTGCTTCTCAGATGCATGCTTTTTGAAATGAGGTTTGTAGATATCTACCACCGCGCTCGATGACAGTGCGACAAGTGCTGAGTCAAGGCTCGACATAGCTGCTGCAAGGGCTCCTGCTATGAGGAGACCGCGAACTCCTATTGGTAGCTGAGTAACTATAAAGTATGGAAAAATATGGTCGGGATTTGTGGGTAAATTAGCGCATGGAAAGTGTTGATAGAAAACCCACAGCAGTGTTCCAATAACAAGAAAAATTATGACTATTGGGAAATCTAATATTCCCGTCAGGATAAGGGACTTCTGACTATCTTTTGTGTTCTTACAGGTTAGCATCCTTTGGGTTAAATCCTGGTCAGTACCGAGTGCAGCAAATGTCTGGAAGCAGCCATTAACAATTCCTACTACGAGCCACTTTGAGCTACTGATAGCTGCGTGAAGATCAAATACCTTCAGTTTACCGATTGAACCAGCCAATGCAGTCATACCATGCCAGCCTCCCGGAACCTTATAAAGAAGGAGTCCTATAACTAAAAGGGCGCCACCCATAAGCACAATGAATTGCATAACATCGGTCCAGATAACAGCTTTTATACCACCTACAGTTGCATAAGCCATAGCAATAAATGCCATCAAAATTATTGAAGTTACCAAGGGCCAGCCTGTAACCACTGATACAACGATTGATGCAGCAAGTAATCTTACACCACTGGCTAATAGTCTTGTTATGAAGAAGAATATTGTTGCACAACCTCTCGTACCTTCGCCGAATCTCTGAAATAAATATTGATAGACAGTCGTTACCCTCCCCTTGTAAAAGACTGGTATGAAAAGTAAGGCTATGAGGAGTCTTCCGATAAGTGAGCCAAAAGCAAATTGAAGATAAGCATAGTTAGTTCTGAATGAATCAGCTGGCACGCCTATAAATGTCAGGACACTCATCTCCGTTGCAAGGGTTGAAAGACATACAGCTCCCCAGGGCATTCTCCTTCCACCGAGGAAGAAGTCTTCGGTATCTCTCTCTCGCCTGCTGGTCCAATAGCCGATAAAGACTATTATACAGAAATAGAGTGTCAGTACTACAATATCAATGCCGGCTAACTGCATAGATAAAATTACTCCTCATTTTCCAAATTCATCAGTCTTTCCCATGGTTTTAAGATAAAATTGTCTTTAAATCCACCCATCGCCCGAATTTGATAGTTTCGGTAAGCTTTGTCGTTTTTTGCCAGCTCGCAGTAGCTGGAACTGTAACCAGAACAGTAGCGGTTGTAGGCACCCACAATTTTATTGAACAAACTGGAACCATTATCAGGATTCTCCCGTGCTTCCATATAGCAATAGTAGTACTCCATAAATCCATAATAGAGGCTGCTGGATATGGAACAATAGGCTTTGCTGTCGAAGAAGTTCTTATTCAGTAAAATCTTAGGATCAAAGGAAGAACGGGCTATTTGAGTGATGCCCCAGTCATGAAGTTTGTTATAGGAGCCACTGCTGACGACAACAAAAAACCAATCCCTGTAACGTAAGTAATGCTGCCATTCACTTTCCTGCCACGCAAGGGTTTTAAGGGCACGCAGAAAGAGTTCCTTTTCTTGATCCTCTAATTTATTTCCTAAGTCTGTCAGAAGCGTGTTGCCGATTCGGTTGATAAGTCTTTCTACAGCTCGATAGTATTTTACCCGGTTCTCCGGAGATTGCCATTCTTCTTGTGTTAAGGCAAAGTCCAGCTCGATCATCCCCTTACATTCGCCTGTTATCTCTGCATAATGGGTACAGCGGTTGCCGCGAATGTCGTCGTTTAATCTCCATCGATCAAAGAGAGCATATACGGAAGTTTTTATTCCAATACCCGCTTTTTCAAGATCGGCTTTGGGGACAGGGATGAGGCTATCGCGCCGAGAGCCGGAGAAATCTCTCTTCCATCGTGCAGCCGGTTCATACAACCACGGCATCGGGGCAGACAATATAGTACGGGCAACATCTTCATCGGGCTTGGGTTGTACTTCTTTCTCGACGGGTTTGCGGTCGCATCCGGACAGAATCAGAACCTCCAAAAAAAACAAATTGATAAAAAAACAAGCCCAATAAGATCTGTAGTTTTCCCAGAACTTTAATTTTCTTGCCATTCTTATTGCAGCAATATTCCTGATGGGATGGTTACCCGGGGTGCATCTGGTCCGTCTATTTGAATCAGTTCGCTGATCGGATCTTCCCTCAGGCGCAGAAATTTAAAGCCGTAGAAACATGGCTTATTCTCTTTGTGACATTCTTCGTTATATTCCTCCGCATTGTAGTATAACTCCATAATCGGTTGTTCGACTACCCGAGGACTCTCAGAATGGAGAAAATTAACTGTCTCGTCATCACCTAAAGTGATTAAGCCCACATGTCCCACCCATTTGTTATCCTCGTATCCACGAACGATGTTAACAAAATCGCCCATTTGCAGTTTATTGACAATTTCGGGAAGCACATCATAAAGAATATAGGATAACTCCAGTGTATCCACAGGTATATCCTGACCAATGTTCCACTGTTTGAAAAAGCTCGCCCTATCCACAATCATGGTACCCTTTACCGCCTTATCCCCTACAAGTTCCTCGGTGATGTCCTTGACAAGCCAAGCATTATTGGGATTCCAGTCGGGTGCAGTCTCGTGATTACGTGTCAGCATACCAATCTCTCCGTTCTTATAGCGAATTCTTTGTAATAGGGCAAAGAAGCTGGGCCAGTTATGGGCTAAGGCCATAGCGTATATATGTTCGCAAAATACCAAACAATCACTTTTTTTGAGAGAATAGAGTGGCTCCGGGTCATAAATTTCAAAAGGAAATTCTCCCAGTAAATAGATCTGGTATGGCTGACCAGTGGATTTCCGCGCCAGATGCTGAACGCGTTTTTTTAGATTCGGCTCAACCTCCTGAAGATAACTCAAATATTTATCAAGTTCTTGTTCACTAAATTTGTATAAAGGCTTGGCTTTCATTTTCTTCAGTTCATTTTCATCTATCTCTAATCGTTTAGCAATTTTAATCTCGTCGTTAGTTAATTCGATATCTTTCCACCTGGGCCTCATAACGGCACACCCACTAAGTGCAAGCAATAAACATAAACTTGTCAGCTTGAAAGGAAATCGGATAGATATATTTCCTGGAGCAAGCTTCAGCATATATTTTCCACCTTCAGACGAAGTTTACAAACTGGTAGTAGCCGCAGGCTTTATGCCTGCAAAAACCAGCCACAAGCTCATAGCAATAATACTATTTATGAATGTTAAATCCCGACTCTGTTGATACGGTTGAAACCCCAGTCGGTGGAAACGACGGGATCGAATCCGACTCTAAAACATTGGACACTTGTGATTCATTCCAATATCGGTCGAGTACAGTGGCAGCATAAAAGTATGTACCATTATAATCCTGTGTACCATTAAAACTGTCTATGTATGTAAAAGAGCTATCGCCGAAGCGAATATCGATAATTTCATCGTTATCCACATCAATACTATCATCGGTTGACCTGTAAATCGCATACCAATAGTCTGAGGCTATTGTAACTGGTGGAGTGACAGTAATTTGATAGGTTAGAGAATCGATTTTATATAAACTCACCGTGGGTGGGTCCGGTGGGATACTATCGATTAACTTCGTATCTCTGATTTTTGTTTTGCTATCAAAAAAAGTCTCACCTGCCTCCTCCCAATATTGGTAATCATCCCACCATCTATAACTGAAAAATTGAAACCCGTCCACCCAGGGGATACTTCGACAAGCTTCTACTACTACAGGATGATTTTCCCAAACACCTTGAATAGCAAATTTATATGAACCAAATCCAACAGTATATAATCGCCCATCCGCCACTCCGTCTTGAATATAAGGACTCCAGCACTGATAACCGCCACTTAACATATTATAGAAATCCAGTGGCTCAGTCCAGTGATAATGCATTGGCATTAGTTGGTTAACATAACCTTCATTAAACCATAACGCTGCGTCCTGAAAAACTCTACCATATGCCTGCCAGGTGTCCCAGTTATATTTTCCTAAAGCTGCTGCTGAAAAGCGAACCCAGGGTTTTGCCGCCTGTATGGAATCGTGCAAAACTCGAACAAATTCGGTAACTGACCACTGCCACCAATCCTCCCAGGATTCGAACCCTTCAGGAACACCAGTACTGTATGGATGAAGGGTATCGTATAAATATCGACCTTTCTTATTTTCGAGCAGCTCCTGGATCTGCTCTTGCGGAGTCATGCCATCAAGCGTAAGTTCTGCAAGTTCTTCACTCCGCTTAGGGTTAATATACTCATTCCAACGAACATAATCCAGATGCAATCCATCTATATTGTAATTTCTTACAATTTCCATTGCAACATTAACGAGGTATTGTCGCACCTCTGCAAGACCGGGAGAAAGAGATGCAATGTCAAACGGCATAGGATTTCCATCTTCGTCCCTACAAATCCATTCGGGATGCTCTTCGGCGGGAGTTCCATAACCAACACCCCTGCATTCAAACACATTCATCCAGGCGTGGAGTTCAATACCCCGTGTATGAGCCTCCTGAATTGCATGGGCAAGAGGGTCATAACCCGGATTGATGTAATTTAGATATTTTCCCCACGGTTCATAAGATGAATTGTAGTATGCAGTTCCGTTTTGTCGCGCTTGCCATAAGACAGCATTCATATTTGCACTCTTATGCTTTTCCATTATTTCCCAAATTCGGTCTATGTTTGGTCTTGGCCAGTCAGGATTAATTTGTTCCCATGTGACTACCCAGGTCGCTCGAAATTCCTCGTTAACGCCTGCAGGTAGAGCATAATGAAATAATAAAAACAAGAAAAATATTAAGATTCGTTCCACTTCTGAATCATAAGAACTGATAAAATAAGAGTTTTACAACACAAAAATATGGTTAGCAGGTAGTCAATCTGTAACAAAAGGCTGAGTTTGGTAGAACTTCCGGCTTCAATGCTATTTCACAAGCAGCATCTTCTTTGTAAGTGATCGCCCATTAAAGGTCAGACGGCAGTAATAAACCCCTGAAGGTAAGTTAGAAGCATCAAAAGGAACTTCGTATTGGTCTACACCCATCGGTTTGCTAATGAGTGTCGCCACTTCACGACCCGCCACATCGTACACCTTCAGCTCTACAAATCCCTCCTTTGGGAGGGCAAATGAGATTGTCGTTGTCAATTTAAATGGATTTGGATAGTTCTGGAACAATGCGAAAGTAACGGGTATTTCTTCCACGCCTACATAGGATTTTTTGACCAGTCGCAGTTCGTCAAAATATATCTCCCCACAAACCGAATCTCCAATCTCATGGGTTAATTGAAAACTATCGAACCGCAGAGGAGGATTTAAAACACCATCCCCGATCCATTCCCCGACACTGTTAGGGTCATTGAGTTTCCACTCCACCAATCGCCATCCATACCAGTCCAGGGTAATCCATTTAGAGACCTCATGAAAAGGAGCTTGATCCATAGTACTGTCATCTACACAAAATCGGAATTTATTATAACTACCGTCGCCATAGATATAACATTGAAGGATATAAGTGGTATCAAACAATACCTCTCGGGGTGGACCACCCGCAAGATATTCTCTTAAAAGAAATGGTGGGTCGGATTCGTTCCACTCATATTGTAAATATGCAGATTTTCTTGGGGTAATTGCCGGCAGATAAATTGCACTGGTGTAACCCCATTCCGTATTTGGAATAACTATACCATGTGTTGAGCCACTATAACTTGGTTGCTTCCAATCGCCTGGTGCTGTAAAATCATCCATCATCACTGTTTCGGTGTAGCCCTCGGGTAATGTTTTAAAGTTCGCTGTAACATATGATTCCATGGGATTACCCGCTGTATCCGTAATGGTATTCCACAATAAAGCAGTGTATTCCGTATTCGGTTCAAGGGGTTGCTCTGGTTGGATATTCAAAACTGATTTATTATCTATTGCGGAATGTAAAAATTGTATGGGGATTTTAATGGAACTCTTGTACAATCTAACACTATTTGTATCCAAGGTAATAGGATCAACAAGTTCATCGAAAACAAATATGATAATATCCTTCACATCAAAACTATCGGTTCCTGTAGCTGGATAAGTAAAAACAACCTTTGGTGGAATATCGTCCCTTGCCTTAGTCTTGAAATTAAGTACAAATGCATCGCCAGCGATACCATCACCGTCTCCATCAAGAGGTCTGCCGTTAATATCTCTTGCCGAGGGTGCAATAGTTAATGTGTAGTATGTATCGTATTGAAAATATTCACTCATCTCAATTGTTAAAGTTTTATTGCCATCAGACCATATTAATTGAGCGATGTCAATTGCTGGAACTATAGAAATGGTAGTGTCATCAAAAGAGGTTGTATCCATTGTTTTTGAAAAATGGATAACAATAGGGCTGTTAATGGACACCGAATCCCCCTCTGCCGGTGTGGTTGCAATTACAGTAGGAGCAAATGATGGAATCGAATCCGACTCTTCAAGATTTGAAACATCCGATTCATTCCAGTATCGGTCGAGTGTAGTGGCAGCATAAAAATATGTGCCATTGTAATCTTGCGTGCCGTCAAAACTGTCTACCAATGTAAAAGAGCTATCTCCAAAGTGAATATCAAGAATTTCGTCGTTGTCTACATCAATAGTATCATCGGTTGACCTGTAAATCGCATACCAATAATCTGAGTCTTTTGCAATTGGTGGGTTGACAGTAACTTCATAGATTAAGGAATCAACTTTATATAAACTTATTGCAGGTGCATCTGGTGGGATACTATCGATTAACTTTGTATCGCGGATTTTGGTTTTACGATTAAAAAAAGTTTCTCCTGCCTCTTCCCAATAATCGTAGTCTCTCCAACTTCCATAACTGAAAAATTGAAACCCATCTACCCAGGGAATAGTTCTGCAAGTGTCAACGATTTCAGGGTGATTTTCCCAAACATCATAATTAGCAAGCATATATGAACCAGGTCCAACGGAATATAATCGTCCAGTATCAATACCAGCTTGAATATAAGGCTCCCAATCACTCTTGAGTTCATTGTAAAAACCCGAGCCAGTAGTCCAATGATAATGCATTGGTGTAAGTTGATCTACATAACCTTCGTTAAACCACAAGGCAGCATCTTGAAAAACAACATAATAGCCATTCCAACCGCCAGCGCCTCCTGCCTTATATTTACCGAGCGCTGCAGCTGAAAGGCGAACCCAGGGTTTTACTGCCTGTATAGAATCATACAAAACACTTACAAATTCAGTTACAGTCCATCTCCACCAATCTTCCCAGGAGTCGAATCCAGTAGGTACGCCACCACTATAAGGATGCTCAACATCGTATAAGTAACGGCCGCTTTTATTTTCTATTAGGTCTTGAATCTGCTCATCCGTAATCATACCATCCAATAAGCGTTGTTCTTCCACAAGCTTTGCAAATTCTTGAGATTGCTTGGAATTGCTATATTCATTCCATCTGACAAAGTCCAGATGTAATCCATCTATATCATAATTTCTCACAATTTCCATTGCAACATTTATCGTATACTCTCGTACCTCTGCCAGACCTGGCGAAGCGCATCGATGGGATGTCATGGGAATTCCATCCCGATCTCGACAAATCCATTCGGGATGCTCTGCGGCAGGTGTCCCTGGATATGTGGATGAGACATGAAATACATTAAACCAGGCGTGCAGTTCAAGGCCTCTATTATGTGCTTCCTCGATGGCATACGCCAGCGGGTCATATCCGGGATATTCGTATCCGGCATAATATCCCCACGGTTCGTAATCTGAATCATAGTAGGCAGTTCCGCTTTGACGAGACTGCCATAAAACAGCATTCATATGCGCCTTTTTATGGTTATCCAGTATTTTCCTGACATTGGCTTTGTTTTGTTCTGTCGTCCAGTCAGGATTAATATGGTGCCATGTAATAACCCAGGTCGCCCTGAATTCATCGTTGCTACCTGCAAACAGAGTTTGATAAAATAATAAAATCAAGAAAAATATAAAGATTCGTTTCATTTCTGCTCCTCCATAAAAATTGACCCAGACCCGAAACCAAAAGCCGATGGGAGAACCCCACCGGCCTCTGGTTTCTGGGTGTTTAGTGTAATGAGGACAACGCTCACTTTAAGAGTAGCATTTTCTTTGTCGTCACTTTCCCATTGAATGCCATACGGTAGTAATACACGCCCGAAACCAAGTTAGAAGCATCAAAGGGAACTCTGTAATGACCCACATCCATCCAATTATTAATAAGTGTTGTCACTTCGCGACCCGCTACATCGTATACCTTCAGCTCGACAAGCCCTTTCTTTGAAAGAGTAAATGAAATCGTTGTCGTAGAGTTGAATGGATTTGGATAATTTTGACTCAACTCATAAGCTGAAGCTGTCCTTGCAATTGGCCTCTCCTCGACACCCTCCAGACGTTTAATATATCTCCATATACAATTACCATTAAAGGAAGCGACATACGCAGTATCTCCAGTCACACTAAAGGCTACACCACGAGGACCATTAAGTTCGTCTTCTCCAACCTCCGGCATATACAAAGTTGCGTATTCGTTTGTTGTGTAGTTAAATACTACCAGACCATTCTCTGACTGTAGTGCAGCATCCTCGGTCTCATGGGATGCCCACAGTGTGCCATCTGGGCCCCAATCCAAGGTCGTTATTGCAAACTGGAAGATCGGATCTCCATCTGAATCAAAATAAATGCTGTCTGCTAGCTCATAAGCAGTTACACCTGGTATATCGCTATGGTATTGATAAACCGGACCACCTGCACTCAGGTTCCCTGTCCAAAGATCCTTGCCGTCGGCTGATACTTCTATGCCTCTCGCATAACCAGGGTGGGGTGTTAGCTCAATTTCTGTAATTAGATTGAAATCAGGGTCCAGCATTGAGATAGGGGATACACCAACAACTGTTCCCACAAAGATGTTACCTGTCGCATCAACTCCTGGTTTTGTCAAAGTGCCCGCACCTGTCCATTTGGCCATACCTTCACCAGTCTCAGCATTGATCTTAAGGAGATCCGCCGTGTTACAATAGAGAATATTACCGTCTCCAGCCACTGCCATGCCTCGGCAACGGCCCTCGCTCAGGACTATCGTGTCAGTACCAATAATTATAGTATCAATGGGAGAAATAGGAGCCTCCGTGCCATCAGGATTCCTGACACTAAGCGCAGCATGCCCATAACATCCCGTCCAAATACGATTGTGTTGATCAACGACAATACCATGCGGCATTGAGACCGTCGTATCAAAAACACCGTCATACACATAGTCCTTCGGCAGTTCTCCCTTTATCCACCTCCCAACAGCTTTCTTCCACACACCGACAGTACCGAAGTTATAATCAGCCAGGTACATTGTTTTACCATCAGCTGTCCATGCGGCTCCACGGGGGGTCATCATCCCACCATCATATGCTCCGGCTGGGAGCGTGTCAGGATGTCCAACACTGTAAAGTCTTTCACCTGTGGTAACATCAAAAACAAACCACCTGCTCCCTGTACCGGGTACGACCCACTCCTCCTTTGTGCCACCTGCCCAGAGATTACCATCAGGGTCCCAATCGAGACACTCCGGCCATAGTTTTACATCATAATAAGTAGTGTCTTCTTCCTCAACATAAACTGAGTCCCAATTCCCAATCGTATCAACGACAGTGTAAGAAAGAACTCCCGGTATATCGCTGTGCCAGTGAACGATACCTATGCCATTCCAGGTAGAACCTGTGTAGAGGTCTTTGCCATCTGGAGTTACGGCAAGTGTTCTATTAATATATCCCACGCTATCTATAGCGTTACCAATAAGATTGAAGTCATTGTCAAGGATATAGAGTGGGTGTCCTGTGCCAACATAGCCAACATAAATCATACCATTAGCATCTTGAACAGCCTCAGTCATCGATGCCATATCTATTGGCGTAAACTTATTCATACCAGCGCCGGTTTGATAATCAATCCGGTAAACCGATGACCACGATGTGTAAAGGATGTTACCATCGTTATCCAGGCTTATCCCCTTTCCACTGCCATTATCTACACTCCCGGTCCACAAAGTATCCAGGACACCGCCAGGAAATTCTATAACCTTAAGGGGTGAAAAAGATACATGCTCTCCAGTCGTGGGGTCCAATATGTATACAGGTCTGTAATAACCTATCGTATCACTGTCAACAATAATAGGGTCGCTTGTCATTGCTCCATTTAAAGCAAGCCAGATGTTACCATCCGGGGCTACGGCTACACCATGTATTCCATAACCATCATCTATTGGAAGCTCGAAATCGTAGAGTATCCTATCAAATTCCCAAGCTTGCCCTGCTGCCATACCTGCAAATAGAAGCACCCCCATACAAATTACTACAATTCCTTTTTTCATGGTAACTCCTTTCTTCTAATGTTTCTATCATCAATAAAATAACACATCACAGCAACTAACGCATCATTTGCACCACCTCCTTTCTCTTAGACCTATTGCCGTGTTTTTTAACATCACCTCCTTTCCTTTTTGAGGCTGTTTAGCTTTTATA
>DFBT01000074.1 GCA_002366725.1 Caldifarciminota bacterium UBA3073 | reverse complement strand
TTGAGATGGTTTCTTAACGCATAATCTGGGGTTATGATTTCGTTGGGTGATGTAAAGAAAAATAAAACTGTAAAGACATATATAAAAAAGGCAAACGAGACCCTTGGCGTGATTGGCTATACCGAACACGGTGAGAGGCATTCTCACATAGTTTCGAGGGATGCGAGGAAGATACTGAAAGAACTGGGAAGGGACGAGAGACTCTGTGAACTTGCCGCCATAGCTGGTTGCCTCCACGATATAGGAAATGTTATCTCCAGAGATTCTCATGCCCAGACGGGGGCGATAATAGCCCACATGATACTTACTCAAATGGATATGGATATTAACGATGTCGCGGAGGTTATCGCCGCCATCGGGAATCATCACGAGGAGGATGGACTACCGGTGTCAGATGTCACTGCCGCACTTATCCTGGCGGATAAGGCAGATGTCCATCGTTCGAGGGTGAGGAATCCAAAGTTTATAAAGTTTGATATACATGACAGAGTCAACTACTCCACAGAGAGTTCCACCCTGAGGGTTGAGAGAGAAAATAAGGTAATATCCCTCGATATCGCCATAGATACCGGTATATCGTCCGTAATGGAGTACTTTGAAATATTCCTATCCCGGATGACGGTGTCAAGGAAGGCTGCGGATTTCCTTGGATGCAGATTTAATCTCATCATAAACGGTGGCAAGATGATATGAAGAGATTTTTAATATATATCATCCCAATTCTGTTTCTCACCTCCTGTCACGAGTCACCCAAGGAGAGGGGTGTATATTTTGATAAGAAAGAGGACCTCAGCGGGGTTGTGGGCTTCATCACAGATACATATGAAGTCGGGATGTACGACCTCTCCTTAAATTCCCTTGTGGGTAGTATCAATGTGGATAACCCGAAGGGTATTTTATTCTATAAAGATTCAGTTTTTATTCATAACTCATACCTCTACAGATACGACATTGAAGGCAACAAAAAAGAGATAATTAAGCGACTTCACCCCGCCACATTCGCCGTTATCCTTACAGATGAAGACATATATTCCATAAACAAAGGTGGTATCCTGTGTGACGACAAATGGCTCGTCCGTGATTCTATAATCGAATACAGAGAGGACTATAAGAATATATGGCTCCTTACTCCCCACGGCGTGATAGTAATTGATAAAAAGGAGAAGACCAAGAGAACAAAGGAGATAGATGAGCCGATTACCTTCTGTGTCAGTCCTTACGGTCTGAGGGTATATATTGCATTCGGGGACAGGATAGAGGTCTACTCGGGAAAACAACTCTCTATCATAAAGACTATTCAAGTGGAGGATACACCCATCGAGCTCATAACTACACCGGCGGGCAACAAGATATACATTCTATCTGCCGGTGCACTGCATGTTTTGAATAGATTCACATACAAGATAGATAAAAAGATAAACCTAACCGCAAGGCCACTCTTTGTAAAACTCTCGAGGGACGGTTCATATGGCGTGATTGCCTCCTCCGATCGCCTTTTGGTATTTGACGCCGGAACCGATGTTTTATTGAAGGAGATGGGGCTTTCCTGCAGGGCTGTTGAGACCAGCCCACTTGATTCACGAATATATGTATTGACCGACGAGGGAATGACCGTTATACGAACTGACAGTCTTGTGGTAGAGAGACCTTTGGATATAAGAGGAGAAAAGATTTTTATTCCCGAATTTCTCGTGGGGAAGAGGGAGACCGGGGTGCAATATGTTCCGCCAACCGCAGATACAACTGCACGCCTCTTTACAATACAGGTGAGTTCAACGAGGGGGAAGGAGGGTGCACAGCAACTTGTGGATAGACTTATCGAGGCGGGCTATCCCGCCTACGTGGTCGGCGGTGAAGATTGGCTTAGAATAAGGGTTGGTGCTTTCAGGGAAAGGGATGATGCCCTGCTTGTGGGAAGGAAAGTTGATGAACTTGTCAAAGAGAAATCGTGGGTGTTGGAGGCAGATATCCCATTGAATCAATTGCCTTCCGTCGGAATACGAGACTTGGATGGCAACGGCTATATGGAAGAGGCGTGCGTGAGCGAGGGAAGGGAGATAGTTATATTTGAGCTCAGAGGGGGTATATACGAGAGAATCCACACGATTAGCGGTTATCTTGAGAAATACACCGGTAGTCCCACATTCTTTGACATCGATGGAGACGGCAGTGTTGAGATTGTCACCACCACACTGGAGGGGGGTGTATATTCGGTCGTGAGGTACAGGAATGGCAGATGGGTTGAAGAAATGGAGCGGAATAAATAGTAAAATATGGGTGAGATTTTTCTTGACAACTGAAGATATAAACCACAGAGTTCACAGAGAAACGATATTTATTTTCTCTGTGTGCTCAAATCTCATCTCCTTAAAGTGTTTTTGAGAGAAATCTCTACAAGCAATTTTATGGAGTTCTTCATTCTAAGAATCTCGTGCTTATTTCAATGATTTCTTAACAAGGACTCTGGATAATCGAGTATATATGGTAGCACTATTGTATAGTGCTCCATATATCAGGAAGTTTGGATATGGAGGACATTCACCCTGTTAGATAGTATCCCATTAGATAGCGTCCCATTAGATAGCGAGCATCTCACGGGACAAGAACATCTAACAGGGCAGGGAGGTTTTGCTCTTTTTAAAAAAAATTCTCTGTGGTTCCCCCGCACCTATGCATAGGTGCGGGGTGAATCTGTTCCGCTTTCTTCGGGATACCGCCAAAGGCGGGACGTCCAATTTTTTTCTTGACAACTTATGAAATATAGTGTATAATTCTCTGGCTTAACAAGGGAGGAATATGTTTATCGTTATCGGTGTCATAGTGGTTATATTTGTGGTGTTTGGTACTGTGATGTTGGCCCAGAACGCAACGCCAGTTATATTGACACTCCTTGGCCGGACAATCGACACTAACCTTTCTCTCGTGATAATTGAATCTGTCGTTATAGGGGTGGTGTTTGCATTCATAATAATGGTGGTAAGCGAGATCAGATTGAGGCGAGCCTTACGGAACAAAGAGAGAGATATTAAAAATCTGAAGGAGGAACTTGCAGCCATAAGGAATTTACCGCTTGAGGAGGAAAATGTTGAGAAGGAGGAGTAAAGACAGAATAACATACACCGATATTCTCCTTGCCAGAGATGAGGAGGAGGCAGAAATAAAGTTGAGAAAATATGTATCCTCCAATCCCACCGATATTGCCGCCTATGTGAGGTTGGGAGATATTCTGAGGGGGAGGAGAATGCTTGAAGAGGCAGTGAGGATTCACAGATCACTTTTAAAACCCAGGCTGGACAGCAGAATTAAAAAAAGGGTGCTTCAGTCCGTAATAGATGATCTATTTGCTGCGGAGAAATTTAAGGAGAGCCTTCCCTATTTGAAGGAGATAGTTGCACTCTTTCCCAGAGATGGATATTATCTAAATATGCTTGCGGGTGTATGCGAGCAATCTGAGATGTGGGAAGATGCAATAGCGACAAGAAAGAAGTTGGGCGATAAAGAGACACTTGCCTGCGTGTTTGCCTCTTATGGAAGAGCCCTCTTTAAAAAAGGATTTAAACGAGAGGCTATCCAAAAGCTCAATATGGCACTCAGGATGGATGCGGCATCTGTACCCGCGCTTCTTTATATGGGAGACATAAAATACGATAGCGGGGATATCGATGAAGCGATAGAGCTTTGGCGACGCATAATTCGGGATGCGTCCAAATTTGCATTCATCACCTTTAGCAGGCTTGAGAATGCCTATTTTGAAAAGAGGCGTTATCAGGATATGGTGGATATATATGAGTCTTGCATTGAGGTATCTGAAAGTATGGAGGCACACAGGAGGCTGGCGGAGCTGTATTACAAACTTGGCGAGAAGGAAAAAGCCGCAGATATGCTGTTGAAGGCATTCGAAATGAGCAGAGATGAGAGAACGGCATATCAACTCGTTGAGCTCTATAAGAAGGAGAAAGACTATAAGAGGGCGGTGGAGGTTATGGAGGATGTTCTGGGGAAAGTGGCTAAAGGAAATGCATATATGTGTTCTAAATGCGGTGGTGAGTTTAAGGAATTTTGCTTCAGGTGCGAGAGGTGTTTTGAGTGGATGACTCTTCAAGAAAAGATAGAAAGGTAGCATTTACTACTTATGAGACTTGGTATATTTGGCGGGACATTCAATCCTCCCCACACCGCTCACCTGATCGGTGCCGAACTCGTGATGGATGAGTTTCATCTTGACAGGATACTATTCGTTCCCACCCATATCCCCCCACATAAAGAGCAGCCCGAGGTACCATCCGCTGTACGATTGAAGATGCTTCATATAGCGATAAAGAATAACCCATCTTTCCAGTTGCTGGATTTGGAGGTCAAGCGGAGGGAGGTTTCATACACGATAGACACGGTCAGGGAACTCATGGCGGAAAACGAGAGGGATTCTCTGTATCTCATTATGGGGACAGACCAGGCAGAGGAGTTTGGGGGGTGGAAGGAGCCCGAGACCCTTCTCACCCTATTAGAGTTCATCGTGATAACGAGACCGGGATACGACAGGGAAAGAATTGACAAGCTATTAAGAGGAAAGGCAAGGATTTTCGAATTGAACATAGACATATCTTCAACGATGATAAGGAATAGAGTAAAAAGCGGCAAGAGCATAAGATACCTCGTTCCCGAGGGTGTGAGGGAATACATAATCGCCAATGGACTGTACCAGATGTAAATCCCTGCCTGACGGCAGGCAGGAAAGATCAAAAATTAAAATGTAAAATAACAAATTAAAAATCAAAAATTTTGGAGCAATGGGTTGAAGTATAGCAGAAATAGCGTAAAATGCGAGGTGACCACGCTCTCAGGAGTGCACCAGCTTGTCCATATCCATACGGATCTCATGCGAGTCTGTGACCTGTGGACGGACTCTGTGAGCTGGTGCAACAATTTTGATACCTGCCTACCGGCAGGCAGGTTTGCATTTTGATTTTTGATATTTTATCATATGTGGTTCTTGGTATTCACCATACTATTCTCCTCTTGTGATATAACCATAGCGAGGGTTAAATACAGGGGAGGTGACTGGTATAACGACCCTTCCATCATTCCAAATCTTGCGAGGGAAATAAATAAAAGAACCACCATTAACGCAGCCTCAAATCAGCGCGTGATAACACCGATAGACCCCGATTTATTCTCCTGTCCGTTCATATTTCTCACCGGGCATGGAGATATACAGCTATCCGATGTAGAGATTGAATGTCTCAGGAATTATCTTCTCAAGGGTGGATTTCTCTATGCAGATGATGATTATGGGATGGATAAGGCGTTCAGAAGGGAGATGGCTAAAGTCTTTCCGGGATTGGAACTCGTGGAGCTGCCGTTCTCCCATCCCATCTATCACTGTTTTTATGATTTTCAAACGGGCCCGCCGAAGATACACGAGCACAATAACAAACCACCGAGGGGCTATGGACTATTTTATAAGGGTAGACTTGTTGTTTATTATACATACGAGAGCAATGTGTCGGATGGTTGGGCTGACCCCGATGTGCACAAGGACCCGGAAGAAATAAGAGAGAAGGCGTTCAAAATGGGGATAAACATCGTCGTATACGCAATGGCATACTGAAAAAAAATTAAATATTAAAATGCAAATATCAAAATTTAAGAGGAGCCACACCTGCCTGCCGCAGGCAGGGGTTGCACAGATTCTCACAGAATAAAATATTTTCCTAATCGGTGAAATCCATGGGTTTTAGGGTCATAAGGTCAGGTCTTGACATTAGATGTCGAGGAACTTGCCGGTTACTTTGGAACCGAACTATGTAGCTATATCCAAAGCGGAAGAGCGTGTTGAAAAAAGGCGAGAGGACCAAAAAGGAAATCAAGGAAATAGTGAAAAGATCAGAAATGTCCGACGCCTGCCTTGTGAAATATGAAGCTATTCCACTGAGGTCAATACCTGACCCCGATATTTCATTTCCTTGCAGAAGTTATTCATATTGCTAAAAAAACAAGGAGGACTGTATGCTGCTTAGATCTATATTGGCGGGTATCCTGTTATTTTGTTCTGTGTCTCTGTTCGCGATGTCGGATGTGTTCCATCTATCGCTTTCGGTGGGAGATAAGTGGATATACACCGAACATACAGAGACGATAATGCAATCCACCTCTTATGGAGGGAATCAGTGGTATGGATTTACCACCTTTCCCTTGCCCGAATCCCTCCCCTCCGAGCTATGGGATGTTGGGAGCGAGACATGGGATAGCCCTGTGGATAACTGGATGGCGGTTATAGGAACTTCACTGTGTTTAATGGACAAGATAGGAGATGTGAGTTATTCAGAAGTATTGAAAACACCTGTTGTCAAGGGCGGAAGTTGGTCTACTGTGGTGCCAGGGGTGGGCAGTGCTATTTTTACTTTGATTGAAAGAGAGAATGTGATTGTTCCTGCAGGGACATACGAGAATTGTTGGAAGGTGGGCACAGAGTTTTATAAGTCAGACCCTAACACTGGAAAGAACTCCAGAATTGTGGATTATACCTGGTATGCTGATAGTGTTGGGGTAATAAAGGACTCGGTCTATATAGATAACACTGCAAATCCTGACTGCCACGAGGTGTATGTCTATAAGTTAATCAGGTATATACCAGCAGGGCATTGAAAAGGAAGTTTTACGGAACTAATCCAGGTTAGAACTATGATTTTTAGTTCTATACTCATATTTTTGAGCCTTGCGGCTGCAGACTTCCCTATATGTAATGCATCTGGCAGGCAGTGGCATCCTGCGGTTGCATCTTGCGGTGAGAGGTATCTTGTGGTGTGGGAGGATGACAGGGCAACGGGTGATTATTTCAACAACGACATCTGGGGACAGTTTGTATCAGAGGAAGGCACTCTCATAGATACCAACTTCCCAATCTGCACAGCAGACAGTGGGCAGTGGATGATTGATATAGCCTTTGGAGATAGCAATTATCTGGTGGTGTGGTGTGATGATAGGAATGAAAGTTGGGATGTATATGGACGATTGGTAGCTCCGAATGGTAATTTTATAAACACAGAATTTGCGGTATGTACCACAAGTTATTATCAATGCAACACCTCTGTTGCCTTTGGGAGTATTAATTACCTTGTAGTATGGCAAGATCATTATGACGATATTTACGATGTGCGTATAAATGCACAACGCATTTCCTCTAAAGGGCAAATCATAGACACAAATTTTACTATTTCCCATTCAGCAAGAAAAGGATATAACCCTGCCGTAGCATTTGATGGAGAAAATTACTTGGTGGTTTGGACAAACTCGGATGGTCAAATCAACCCCTTTGATGTTTGTGGACAATTCGTAAATCAGGAAGGTTCTCTTGTTGATACCAATTTTCTCATAATTATGGGGGGGGTATCTACAATGTACCCTGATATAGCCTTTGGAGGAACGAATTATCTTGTAGTAGCCGCTCATGATGATACTGTCTTTGGGCAACTTGTCTCTACGGACGGTTCACTCATTGGTGAGCCCATCATCGTAGCGGGAGGCCCAGAGAGCGGCGGAGGAGGCCCCAGTGTAGTATGGAGTCAGACAAATTACTTGGTAGCTTTTGCCACTGCTCGCAACGAATATAGCGATATTTATGGTCAATGGGTCTCTTCAGATGGCGACTTGATAGACACCAATTTCGCCATAAGCACCGCATGGTGGTCATATGAATATTTGCCCACCATTGCCTATTGTGGTGAAAACTGTCTGGTGATATGGAGTGATACACGGGGACCAGAGCCTGACTACGATATTTATGGAAGTATAGTTACCAATGTAGGAATACAAGAGGAGTCACAAGGAGGAAAACTTGCATTGGAGGTATATCCCAATCCACTGAGGTATGAGGTGGATATTAGCTATCAATTACCTATAAGAAGCCGGGTCTCGTTAAAGATTTGTGACCTTTCTGGAAGGATAGTTGTTACTCTAATCAATACGATGGAAGAACCTGGATACCATAGAATAACCTGGAATAGTAAAAATCTTCCTGATGAGGTCTACTTCATTAAATTAGAGGCGGGAAGATATATAGAGAGTAAAAAACTGATTTTGATAAACTAAAAATCGGGAGGTGAGTATGAAAAGGGTATGTATTCTGATAATGGGGATAGGGCTCTTACTTCGTCCTGTCGTTTGCAGTGCCTGGAATGCCGTTACGCATGAAAGAGCGACTGCCTATACCTCAAGTGTTTTGTGGAATTCACAGCTCCCAACATCCTATTCCCGTCTCGTTCACAAGAGTTGTTTTAAGAGTCCCTTCTATCCCGAGGTGGGAGACCCTGTAACGGGAGATGTAGAATTGACCAACTGGGGGGCCTGAGAGTTACAATAACTGGAAATGGCTTGAATTTAATGATGTTGAATTTGCAGAAAAGTTTCGTTATCTACGCGATCAGTTGAAAGGAGATACCCTGCGATTATGGCTGAGTGAGAACGGTGATATTCCTCTGGAGGACGCATTTTATGTGTGGGCTGCCGTTACATTCTGGATGACCTTATCTTCGGAATTCCTGAGACCAGATATAGTGATAAAAGAAGCAGAATTGTTAACTCTCCTTTTTGGCGTTGGTTACGCATGGTATAATTCAAATACAGATTCTAATTATGTTTCAGAAATTAAGGTGGACCCCTTTGGACTGACACAGAATCTTATTAAGAGTTCAAACTGGCCTGACCACTACAGCACATTTGGAGATAGAAATACAATCCACTATGGGTGGAATGTACTTGACCATGGATGGGGACATGTACCCGGTACTTCCCGATATATAGGAAATAACCCAGACAGGGTGGAAGAATATTATAACTGGGCAGTGCAGTGCTGGAACGAAGGAAACAGGATTCAGGGATTAAGGTGGTTGGGAAGGGCATCTCATCTTATGGAGGATGCCAATTATCCACCACATGGTTTTGCCCTTACGCCTCTCGGCATAGAGGCTTATATTTATCTTGCAACAACGGGTAATCTGGATAAGGTAGCAGATGGGAAGAACATCAACTATTTTTATTACTCTCTTTACAACAATACTTCAGTTGACATCAATTTTGATGTGAGCGATAAAGCAGAGGCTAACCTTGAATCTTCTTCCAGTTTAAGGGGGTATTGTGATGGTATAAACCCCTCCTGGTGGAATTTGTGGTATGCAAGGGAGGATGACCTTGAATATGTGGTAGACCAGACACTTCCCAGGGCATGCCTGTCAACCTCGGGGCTTATCGGAAAATTTCTGGGCGAGGTGGGCTATCTGGGTGAACCACTCCCCTGGATAGCAAATGTCACTGAAAACAGTATTGACCTCCAATGGGTGGATAACTCAACCGGAGAGACGGAGTTTGAGATATGGAGGACTACGAATCCCACTATCTGGGACTATCCGTATCTCCAGACACACACTATCAGCAGTCCTGACCCCGATGGTGAGGGATGGAGGTATTCGTGGTGTAACAGCAACCCACCAGATCCTACCCTTTGGCGGGGGCAACCCTATTGGTACAAAATCCTTGCCAGAAATGCGGGCAGGGAGTCGGACTTTTCTAAAACAATTTCAGCTACTGCGCTCTGGTTGAACCCCGTCACCCAGCTTACGGTTACACCCTTATCCTATACGAGAGCATCGCTCACCTGGATGGATAACTCAAACTATGAGGCTAAATACAGAATAGAACCCGTGGATGTTATCTTTGAAAGAAGCGACCCCGGAACGGGAAATAGTGTGACCACAACTATTGATGTGCTTGAGGCGGAAACTCCATACGATTTAGGTATCAGGGCTCTCGATAGTGAAGACCACGAATCACCGATAGCTGAAAGGAGAAAACTCCTCTGCAAGGGGATAGAGGAAATAGAAGTAAAGTCCCTTAACGGAGGGATGCATGTGAGGTGGGAGAAAGCAGATGTTCCATTCCCAACCCAGACACTCGTTGTGAGGAAGCAGGAGACAAAAGGTATTGGCTGGGAACCCACAAATAGTGTGGAATACACAGTTGGACAAGAGGTAGAAACAGGTATCGTTGTGGTGTATGTTGGCGATGGTGAGGAATTCATCGATGGTGGTCTTGAAAACTACGCAACCTTTTGCTACAAAGCATTTTCTTATGATGAGGATTTTATCTATGCAAAAGAAGGGGCATGGGACAGCGAGGAGACCTCCCCTGTCAGTCTTTCACTTTTTGATGCCAGAAAGGGGATAGGGGACAACAACTCACAGAACATAGTGGTTGACCAGGATGGAGTTATACATATGGTATATGCCTCGCCTGGAGAAAGACCGTATGGGGGGACAACAGAGTATGTGTCTGAGATATGGTATATAATATCATCTGATGGTGGTGCTAACTGGAGTGAGCCGTTGTGTCTCACGGAGAATCTTGAACCCCTTGATTATGGTTATATTTATCCATCCATAGCGATTGCACCAGATGGAACGATATGCGTGGTATGGGTGGAGCATGTGGGGGTAACAGGCAAAGTTGGTGAGGATGAATTGTATTTTACTTACACCGAACCCGGAGGTTGGCACCCCTGTGTTTCTCTTGGTATGCCCGGTGGGCACATAAATCCACCGAGTATTGCAGTTGGCTCGGATGGTATGGTCCATATTGCGGCGGATGTTGATGTTCCTCCACCAGTTGGTGTTGATGAATGGATATGCTATCTTGGATACTCCTCTTTTGAGATTTCAGAGCCCGATATTAATTTTCCACAGGTTACAATAGCTTTTCACGATAATTTTAATTACGGGCCCACTAATTACGATTATTGGGAGTTTAGTTCTCCGGCAATTGCTGTGGTTGGTAATGTCCCTCATATAGTATGGGGAGAGACCAATCACTACTATGTCTACGAAGAATGGGGAACTAACTCCTGGATATACCATGCAAGTGGCGGTGATTGGGATGTAAAAAATACTATAGACGGGTACGGTGTAAGGAGCCCCTCGCTTGCTGTCTCTCCCGACGGTTCGCTTATTGCCGTATGGATAAAGGAATCCTATCCTTATGAGGTTCGTCTATCTCGTTTTGATGGAAATACCTGGAGTGGTGCGGAATCTGTTGGTTCCATATCTGATTACTCCTATCCCGTTGTTACAGTATCCTCCTCATCAGATGTGTTTGTAATATGGAGTTATGATGTGGGAGAAGAGAGTGTAGTTGCTTGTAGAAGAAAACATCTGGGACAATGGGATAATACGTCTTTTAATCTTACCAAGACATTTTCCAGAAATTACTATCCCCATATTACCCTGTTAAATGAAGATGGTTATGAGTATCTCTGTGGGGTATGGGCATTTGGCGATTCTTCTCCTTATTCTCTTAAATTCTGGAGGGATACATCCCCAAAAATAACCGTTTTTCTACACGAATATCCCAATCAGGGCGGGAAATGGAGACCGGGATGGACCTTACCAATTGAATGGGGGGCAAAAGATAATTTTGGAATTCAATCGCAGGAATTATGGCTTGCAACATCCACAGGAGAAGACATTCAGAAGATTGCCGATGCGGAAATTGGACAGTCTTCCTATGATTGGGCAATTGACGCCGGAGTGGGAGACTACAGGATAAAGGTAAAGGCATGTGATGAGTTTGAAAATCTGGGTGAGGGATTGAGTGAGGAATTTACCGTTAGTAATGAAACTGTCTTCAACCCCGATTTTGAGGAAGGGTTTACCTGTTGGATGCCTTACGGAGATGGTTACAAAGATGTATTACCTAATGCGCACCAGGGGGTTTACTCCCTTTATATATCCAGAGAGGAAGCCACGGGTAAATACTTCGGGGTTTATCAAAAGATAATACCGTGTAACCCCAATACCACCTACTGGCTCACCGGTTGGGTAAAAACAAGCCTTATCAGCGGTTCTGCCCGGATAGCACTTGGGGTGTGGTCTCCCTATCATCACCACAGCGACTTTGGTGACATTTCGGGCAATACTGATTGGACTTATGTTTATGGGTCATGGACATCGGGTTCGGATGAGGATACACTTCAAATTACCCTGTATGGCAATCCGGAATTTTATGGTTTTGCATACTTCGATGATATCCAGCTGATTGAGGATAATACCGACCCGAGTATCTCCGGTCTTTCTGTATACGGCACTCTGGAATCTGGGGAAACAGTCACGATTGGTTGTAATGCATCAGATGATGTAGGTATAGATATGGTTCAATACTTTTACGCCACCAACCCATGTGGTTCCTGGATGCATATCGGGAGCATTACTCCTCGTAAAAAACATGGGACTTTCGGCCTTAACTGGCTTATACCATCCTCTGTCCCCGTGGGGAAAAGGTGCTATATAAAGGGTGTAGCCTGTGACCCACAGGGACAAACTATGGAGGAGACGACGGGCGAGATGCTATTTATAGATATCCATCCACCTGAGGTAAGTTTAATCTGTCCCAATGACCCAACCAATTACGATATTGGAGATACTATTGGTATTGAATGGGAGGCTTCGGACAATAGCCAGATAGAGTATATCAAGGTTTTCGTCACGCGAAATTATGGAGACCCAGATGTAATTTGGGAAGACATCGTTGCCCTACCCGGGACAGACACTATATTTTACTGGGCAGTTAACACCCCTTCTTCTAACAGATGCAGAGTAAAAGTGATAGCCTATGATAAAGGAGGTAATCAAGGTGAAGATTTATCCAATTCAGATTTTACCATCGCTGATATATCACCACCTGAAGTCACGGTTTTATATCCCGTAGGTGGTGAGAGGTGGGAGATTGGGGGATTGAAGAGGATTGAGTGGGGTGAGCCATGGGATAATGTGGGTGTGGATTCTGTGAGGGTGATACTGTATACGCAGGGTGGAAAGGCACAGGGTGATGAACAAGGCTGCTGGCCCGAGTGGGATACACTTGCCGTGCTTTCATCCGATTCCACCCACTATGACTGGGAGATACCTGGACTTGTATGCTCAAATTGTAAGATAATAGTGGTGGCAGAGGACAGGGCGGGTAACGAGGGGGCAGATACGAGTTCATGGTTTGAGGTAGGATCATTCTTTTCAACCACCCAATTTACCACCGCCTATAGCAGCCAGAGAAAGGTGTGTGTTGATAACTCCGGTAATATCTATGCCGTATATCACTCTGAGGATGTGGTTGACAGGATTCTCTTTGATTATTCTCCCGACAATGGCAGTACCTGGGAGCAGGAAGGTATTGGTGATGGCAGATTCCCTGCGGTCTGTCTGGACAATACAGGAGAGGCAAATCTCTGCTGGGTAGAGGAAGAAGATACAGGAGATGAAAAAACAGCAAGGCTCTATTATAAAAGGGAAGATTGGGAAAATCCATCTGTGCTTATAGAAAGTGAGAGTGATTATGGGGTAAAATTCTCATCACCATCCATGGTTCTGGGTGAAGACAACACCGCCCATATCGTCATTACAAAGGTTTTCTGGTCAGCAGTTCAGCCTGACCCAAAGGCACCTCCTGGGGCAGAGACACGATGGACACTCATATATATCCGCTATGATTACTCGTCGGGTACACTACAAACAGAAACATTGAATGCAGCAACTACCAATGGCTTCCGTGGACTCGGCAACTCTGTTGCTTCTATAGATATTGATGCCGACGGTATACTCCATCTTGTCTGGACAAGACCTTCATGGAGTGAGACGGGAGAGGTTTATTACATCAAAAAGACTGATACTGGATGGAGCGATATTCAAAACATCTCAGAGACACCTGATGTTGCATCGTATCATCCATTTATCGAGATATATGGTGATTTTGTTGATGTGGTGTGGGAGGAAGAGGACAGTATCTGTTACAGGAAGAGATGGATTTATGGAGATTGGGAAGATACTGGCACAATTACCGATGGCACTTCACCGCAGATTATGGACGGCTGTGTACTCACATATTCCGACAGCATTGCGGGTAGAAACGCAGTGTTTTACAAGGTATTTGACGGAATTGCATGGGGAGACAGTATCCTTCTGACCTATATGTATGAAAATTGTAAATACCCTCAGATGGGTCTTGCTGATAGTATCCTTTCGGTAATCTGGACTGAAGACATAGAAGATATATATAAGCTTGGGATTGTTGTTGATACCGTCTTTATCCCCGATGCAGCACCTCCTGTCATAGACCTCCTTAAACCCGTAGGTGGTGAGCGATGGGAGATCGGGGGATTGAAGAGGATAGAGTGGAGTGAGCCCTGGGATAATGTTGGTGTGGATTCTGTGAGAGTACTATTTACATCTAACTATCCCAATGCTTCCTGGGATACTATTGCCACTCTGGATCCTGAAACAACTTATTACAACTGGGAGATTCCGGATGTGAGTTCGTCTGAGTGCAGGATAAAGGTAATTGCATTTGACCGAGCGCTCAATGTCGGTGTGGATATGTGTGAAGCAAACTTTGAAATCGGTCCTCTCTTCTCAACCACAGAACTTGCGACTGCCTATAATAGTCAAAAGAAATTGTATGTTGATTCCTTTGGTAATATCTATATGGTTTATCATTCGGGAGGTGTTAATGACAGGGTACTACTCGGCCATTATTCTGAGAAATGTGGCAAGTGGTGTCAAAAAGGGATCAGTGACGGCAGATTTCCTGCTAATGTTGCTTATTCTAATGATTCATTAGGCTTAGTTTGGACATGGAAAGACACACTATTTTTCAGAAAGAAATCTACAGAATGGGCAGATACAGGAGAAACTTATAGGATTCTTGTGGTTCCATCTTCTACCACAGTGACCGTAGAAATAACTCCACCCTCTATTGCTATTGTGGATGATACTGCTCATATCGCCGTAGAATACCAGAAAGTTGACAAGAGTGACCCGGGCAACCCCATTATCCATTGGAGAATGAGATATGGGAAATTCCCTATACCAGATCCTTCTGATACTAACTGGACAAATCTTGATTTTTATGATTCCAATGTTCAAGAGAAGGGGGTCGCCTCTTTTACATCCAGTATAGATATTGACCGTAATGGCTCTCCGCATGTCGCATGGAGAAGGCCATACGGAGATGGGGAAAATGAGGTTTATTATAAAGTCAAAACAGACGGCTCTTGGTCTCAAGAGGTGAATATCTCAGAGAGTCCTTATGTTTCCTCTTCCTATCCCTTTATAGATATTTATGGTGATTTTGTAAATATCGTATGGAAGGAAGGTAATAATATCTGCCACAGAAAGAAATGGCTTTATGGGGACTGGAAGGATAGAGAGACAATTGCAAATGGGGCTTCACCGCAGATTATGGACGGCTGTGTAATCACATATTCAGACAGTGTTGCGGGCAAAAATGTAGTCCTCCACAGAGAGTTTGACAGGATAGAGTGGGGAGACAGTGTTGTTTTGAGTGATATGTATAAAGACTGCAAACATCCGCAGATGAGTCTTGCAGACAGCACCCTTTCGGTAGTCTGGACCGAAGACACGGATGATATTTACAAGGTTGGAATGGGAATGGATACCGTCTTTATCCCCTGGCAGAAGTCTCAAACACACCTTGCAACTTCATATAATAATGGGAGAAAGCTCATAAGGGATGCAGATGGCAGGGTACATATAGTCTATCAATCAGACGGTAACATATTCTATACATACACAGATGACAGTCTCTTCTCCTGCGATTTTCTGGTCGGTGAGGGAACTCTCCCCTGTATATCACTCGACGGTGAAGAAAACCCATGGGTTATGTGGAGAAGCACTTCTTGTGATACAATTCTATTCTCTAAATTTGACTACGACAGTTTTACCACTCCCGTATCTATATACAAGAATGACTCCCTGAGTACTCCATCATTTGTGGTATCAGAAGATGATATAGCCCACATATCGTTTAGTATCTTGAATCCAGGGGAATGCAAGGTCATTTACGGGATATTCGATGGTAATCAACTAGCGCACATAGACACCCTCGACACATACGAGGGTGATATGACGAGACCATCCCTCGCGGTTGAAGAAGAAAAAGGAAGGGTTATGGTTGTATGGGATAGGGATGGACAGATATATTACAGAGAGACTATAGTAGATAAGGAATGGGATAAGATAGAGCTCGTATCGGGAGAAATCGGGAATTCTTGTAACCCACAGATAGACTATTACGAGGGTTTTGTCTATGTTGTGTGGCAGGGTGGAGATGTGGATTTTGATATATACCATGCATCTAAACCATTAAAGGGGAAATGGACAGAGCCGATAAGACTCGCTAATACCCAGGATGATTCAAAGTATCCCGTCATCGGTGGAGGAAGTCATGTTGTATGGGAAGAGGGGAGTGGGTTGGGTCCATCCATTTACTACTTCAAGGTTGGGTCTGAGCAAAGAGAACCCGAAAATTTATCGGAAGATATTGACGCATACTGCCCATATTCGGTTTATTACGCTCCGCCTTCGGGAGATCCGAACCTGTTTGTTTTATGGACACAGAG
Organism: Caldifarciminota bacterium UBA3073; assembly: GCA_002366725.1. GTDB lineage: Bacteria > Hydrothermota > UBA3073 > UBA3073 > UBA3073 > UBA3073. Next base: position 3,575 of record DFBT01000074.1, on the reverse strand, counting down.
AGATGTCCCATATAAAATAAAGATGATAAAAAAGGTCGTAACCTCCTCTGGCGGCAAGATGGCGTCATCTTCGAGTAATGCCACGGGTCCCGGCAATGCTGAAAGGCTTTCTGCGGTTGATGGTGGTGCTTGTCTTGCATTCACATCCGGCAGTGATGTTATGTATGCGGAGTACAGGGACACTCTCTATCAACCCGTGAGACTGGGCAGTGGTGGATATCCCCTGATTCTCTCATCCGGTGGTAATACAAATATAGTCTGGCAGGATAGTTGCGGCATATACTCCTCTGTACTCTCCGATGGGTGGAGTGAACCAGACACGATTCTCACGGAAGATATAACATACAATATGCCACTCGTAGTCGCATCGTCAAATCACGGATACCATATTGGAAGGGTGACAAGGAGTGGAAACTTGTGGAGGATAAAACACGGAATAAAAAGAAATAATGGATTTACAGAATCTCTCATAGACAGCCTGTATGCCGACTCCATAACATCTCCCGTATCAATGTCAAGAGATAGAATTGGAAATATACACATCGTATGGGAAAAGAATGGAAGTATATATTACACAAACTTTGTTGGTATGGTATATGGGGAGTATGATACACTTTCTAATACCGGTTTATCAAAAAATCCCTCCATCGATGTGTATGGAGGAAGGGTGAGGGTTGTATGGGAGAACGACGGAGAGGTTATACTCAACTCAAAGTGGCTCGGGCACTCCTGGGAAAGTACTGTAAACATAAGCGAAACACCGGACGGAGTCTCCCGAGACCCGTTTATCAGGGGTAATGCTGTTATATGGTCTGAGGAAGGCTGTATCTCTACAAGGGTGTTTTGCCCCGATGTTATGGACTGGGGTAATATTTTGCAGTTTCCATCACAGTGTGCGAGGTATCCCCAGCTCGCCTTCTATCAGACACCCCACTCGACGGATATGTGGCTTGCCTGGACAGAGGGAGAGAGTGCACCTTATGATGTTATGCTCAAATCATACAAGGTGGCAAGGGTGCCTTACATCTGCCTCGACCTGGGAAAAGAAGAACCATCTGTGTTTACCATCAGGAGAGGTGGATATATAGAGTATGGAGAGGAGGCATACGGGAGTGTGGACACAGACCCAACATCTCTTGTATATCGCATTATGGGTCTTGACCCGGCTAAGAGATACAGAATATCCGTAACATACTATCAGAAATCTGGTGAAGATTGGGAGATGAGACTCTTGGGTGATGTGAATGCTAACACCGTTATCCCCTCAAATATACCAACTACAGAGACTCAGTGGATACCTGAACCTGGTTATCTGGATGGTGCTCTTACGCTTTGTATCACAAAGGTGACAGGTGATTATGCCATCTGCTCGGGGATTATCATATACGAGTTCGAGGAAGAGGGAGATGGTGGAGGTGCACAGAGTGCGGGAGACTACTGGATATTCGGTCTATCCCAGAACTACCCGAACCCATTTACTTCGTCGACCGTGATTCGTTACTCGTGCTCGTGTCTATCCAGGGTTTCGCTCAAAATCTATGATATAACCGGAAGATTGGTCAGAACATTGGTGGATGGAAAACAGAGGGCTGGTAGATATACCGTGAGATGGGATGGGAAGGACAATAAAGGGAGGAATGTGGCGTCAGGGGTGTATTTTGTGAGGCTCACAGCAGGCGAGGATACTGCCTCAAGAAAGCTCGTGATTTTGAGATAGTTTGTTTTGTGGTTTTTTAATTGGGATTATGTGTATCCATACAAAGATAAAGTATATCTTACTTGTGCCCTTGTGCATCTTTTTCCTCTTCTCCTCCTGTGCACATATGAACAGTTACAACACATACTACAATGCCAGGGAATGCTATAAGGGCGCCACGAGCGGTAAATCCCCCAATGTCAGTCTGCTCGATAAATGTATCGAGAAGTGTGCCAAGATTCTCACTTTCTATCCCAATTCCAGATGGGTCGACGATGCCCTTATACTCTCCGGTAAGTGCTTCTACGAAAAGGGAGACAAGGTGCAGGCGGAAACCAAGTTTAAGGAACTCCTGAACTTCTATTCAGAGAGCGAATTTGTCCCCGAGGCAGAGGTTATGCTCGGCAAGATAGCCCTGGAGAGGGGCAATGAGATAGAGGCGGAGGCATGGTTCGAGAGGGCAAGTAAAGATAAGAAGGTAGAGGAGGAAGTGGATTGCTGGCTCACGCATTCCTACTTTTCATCCGCCAGTTATGAAAAGGCGGTAGAGAAAGGTGAGAAATACCTTCACTCTTTCAAAGATGGGAAATTTAAGGCGGATGTACTCCGTGTACTTGGTGATGCGTCGGACTCCCTCGGAAGGTATGAAGACGCTTTAAGTTATTATGAGGCGGCTATTCCCGTGGAGGAGGAAAAATTTGACCTCTCTTTGAGAATGGCAGATATGCATCTTAAGATGGGGAATATCGAAGCGGCGAAGGAAATATATAACTCCATCGAGCCAGTGAGTGGAGAAGAGGAGAAGATATTAAAAAAGAAAAGGGCGATCTGTTTTGAATCCGAGGGAGATTATGAAAATGCCATAACCAGCCTTCTGGATGTGGATGACCAGGAGAGTGCGTTTCATATCGGTATGATATATGAAAAACAGCTAAATCTACAGAAGGCGTTGGAGGCATACGACGATGCCCGACGGCGTGCCCCGAATACCGAGATGGGGAAGATAGCCACGAAAAAGGCGAGTGCGTTGGAGGAGATAATTACACTGCAGGGGATTTTGGAAGAACGAGATACATTGCAATTTGATACCACATATGTTGATACCACCGGTCTTATGGTAGATACCCTCCAGGCAGATACACTTCAGGCAGACACGCTTCAAACAGACACCCTCCAGTTAGACACCGTGAACGATACACTTAAAGGTATAAGGGAAGATACAACATCCCTCGTTGATACCCTCGGTCTTCCGGTTGATACTCTCCGGGCAGTTACTGCAAACGATACACTTGTGGGTATCGAGGAAGATACGACATCCCTGCCCGACACCCTTAAGGACCTGACAGCCTTGAGGATGAGGCTCGCAGAAATATGGCTTTTGGAATTTGGGAATGCCGATGAGGCACTGAAGGAGTACAGAACGGTATTGGAGGAGTTTCCAGAGAGTGAGTATGTTCCGAGGGCTCTCTATGCAGTTGCGTGGATAGAGCAGAATATGAAGGGGAACGAGGAAGATGCCCTCGCGATATACAGGACGCTAGAGAGAGATTACCCAGATACAGATTATGCATTAGCAGCAAGAAGGCAGATAGGAGGGATAGAGAAGAGAAAAGAGTAATGGGGGTGATGGGGTGATGGGGTGATGGGGTGATGGGGTAATGGGGTAATGGTGTATTGGGTTAATGGGGTGATGGGATAATGGGGTAATGGTGTATTGGGGTGATGGGATAATGGGGTAATGGTGTATTGGGGTGATGGGATAATGGGGTAATGGTGTATTGGGGTGATGGGGTATTGGGGTGATGGGGTATTGGGGTATTGGGGTATTGGGGTATTGGGGTGATGGGGTATTGGGGTGATGGGGTATTGGGGTGATGGG
>DFBT01000111.1 GCA_002366725.1 Caldifarciminota bacterium UBA3073 | reverse complement strand
CTTCTATCCCAGACCTTTGAGAATCTTGAACTGGTGCTTGAGATACCGGATCCAGATACTGCATCGGGAGGGTTTGGCATAAGTCTAAATTGTGGAGATGTAAATGGAGATGAACATAGTGATATAGTTGTTGGGAGGGTCTCTGGAAGTATTGAGGGAAAGATATATATCTATCTCGGTGGACCAGGGTTCGATAATTCGCCTGATGTAACTCTAATAGGGGAAAGTTACAGTGGGTATGGTCATCCAGTGGCAGTAGGTGATATAAATGGTGATGGATATGATGATGTAATTGCAGGGAGACCACTGACGGTCAAAATATATTTAGGTGGTGACCCAATGGATTCTATTTCTGATGTTGAACTGTTTGAGCCATCGGAAGATGATGTGGGTTTTTCTGGATCTGTTGCCTGTGGCGACTTAAATAACGATGGGTATGACGATTATATCGTGGGGGCTTATGGGACAAATAATTATGTGGGGAGAGTGTATATCTACTTTGGCGGTTCCGAGCCCGATACCATACCTGATGTCATTTTGAATGGAGAAGAGGTGAGCAACTTTGGCACACGTCTTGCCTCAGGGCAGGATGTGAATGGAGATGGGTATGAAGACCTTTTTGTTACTGCAATCATTTATGGTCCATATCAGGGCAAGACATATATCTATTATGGTGGTGACCCAATGGACACGATTCCAGATGTAGAGATGTATGGCACAAGACCATTTGATTTCTTTGGGGAAACAATATCTCTCATTCCTGATTTAGAAAATGACGGGTATGATGAAGCGGCAGTCGGGGAGCCACTTGATGCCACTCACGATACGGTATTTACCTACTTTGGTGGAGATCCGATGGATGAGAATATAGATGCAATCTTTTTGGGAGAGGAGCAATCGTACTACGGATATACTTTCTGTGGTGCAAAAATATCAAGTATTAGTCAATTCCAAGACTTTGTCGTTGGAGCACCCCGTTACGGATCGCCCGAGGACCCAAATACACCAGAAGGAGAGGTATATCTTTATATCGGAGGGGATCCTGTAGATATTGAATACGACGCCAAAGTTGCTGGAGCAGATGCCCAGAAGATAGGTGGCACAGTTGCTTCTGGAGATATTGATGGAGATAGAATAGATAAAATTATATTTTCAAATTATTTCACCGACTATACTCTCAAGAAGGTCTGGGTTTGTAAATACACCGGGACGGGAATTGAGGAAGAAAGTGAACCTGACAGCACTGTCGTTAGACTCATTAAAACCTATCCAAATCCATTTAATGATTATACGAAAATAGAATACCAACTCGGTGGTTATGTTTCTGTGAGTCTGAAAGTCTATGATGTATCCGGCAGGCTTGTAAAAACACTCGTCAATTGCAGACAGACCCCGGGACTTTACAGTGTGAGATGGGATGGAAAGGATGAAAGGAATAATATGGTTTCTGTGGGTGTTTATTTCTGTGAATTAAAGGTCGAAAGGTCGAAAGGTCAAAAAGTCAAAAGGACAAGAAAATTGGTGTGTTTAGGACATTAACAGAGCCAATATGGGCAGGAAGGGAGGTGGTAAGTTAAGCCGTGAAGCGTAAATCGTGAATATTGCCCGGGGCTCGTTTTTGGTTGTTTATGTGAAAGTTGACAATTTAGAGAGGGAGGAGAATCTAATATATTGAGGGCTGGATACCCCAATTTGTGTGTGTTTTGGAGTTTGAACCACTACAGGCTTTATGCCTGAAGGAGGTTGTTATAAGATGGGTGAAAGGACTTATGGTGGTGTCCCTTGCTCTGCTCTTCGCAAGTTACTCATTTGGAGTGGAGTATTTTGGAGAGCACTATGTGGAGGGCGGGGGTATCTTTAATGATGCCGGGACATATGAAGGCTGGGATGTGTATAAGTGGTTTGTGGGTGATGGGGGACTTGTGTACAGGTACCTTTATGACTATAATGATGGTGAGTATGTCACCCTCAATGTTACCCCTTCTATAACTCAATCTGACTGGAACTTCAAGGGTATATGCATGATACCCTATTCTAATACACTTTTCATCGTTGGTGAGAAGGTAGGAGAGAGGAAGGGGATAATATTGAGGAGCACAGATGACGGAAACACCTGGTCAGCTACATATCCCACGGCGGATGGATATGACCTTGCCTGCTTCTCCATAGACTACGCAAACTCCGACATCTTATATGTGGGGTGCTCAAGGGGGTATATACTGAAGACGACGAATGGGGGAGGGACATGGAATAAGACAGAAGCACCACCTGTTGAACCTGATCTCGATAAGCATGCCGACTGTTTTGTGGGTATATGGGTGGATAAGAACAATCCTGATAATGTATGGGCAGTTGCTGATAACTCCGGGCTCATTGTGAAGACAGTCAATGGTGGTCAATCCTGGGGGCGTTTCCCCGATAAATTCCCCAACAGCGAGTGGCAGGTAAACCCCGGATGGGGAGTTGAGGATGTGAATGAGGGTGCCTTTCATATCCGTGCAAGGGATATGCAAGAAGCCTATGTTTCCATCTCGTCGGGTAAGTATGGATATACCGAGGACGGTGGGGGTACATGGAATACAGCGCAGATATACCCATCTTCAACCCAGTGGCTGTATGATATGGGACTCCGTGACTATGATATCTTTCCCATGGTTGGCAGTAATGGGATTATCATAGATTACAATGAGGATTTGTGGAGGTATCACGCTGTTTATGACCTCACATCTGTAGATCAGGTTCCAGAAACGGGAGGTGCTTATTGGCTTGCATCTGGGAATAATGAAGCTAAAATAAGCTACGAAGCCCTTCCCGGGATAGAGGAGAATATATGGTATGTTCAATATATTACCTGCACAGGAGAATCACAGAGGGTGAAAATAGAGATGGACCTGTACTCGACTGTATACGAAGGTTCGGTTGAAAGACTTGTTATTATTCAGCGTGCTCTGGTAAGAGAGGGCCCTTACGAGGATATAGATTCGTTCTGGCATACTGTCCGAGCAGACCATCCGGAGGATTTACACATAACCAAATATGATGCCACAGTTACATATCAGATGACATACTGGTATAGAGTAAGAACCTACTACGGCTGTAGCTGGTTTAGTAACGCAGATGACGCAATTCCTTACGATTTGGAACCGGCAGATAATCCAGCGAATTTATACAACTATGCTGCCAGCGATAGTGCGGGTGACCACGGTGGCAATGTCTATCTTGAATGGAATACTGATATACCAAACGAATGCTACTACATTTACAGGAAACCAATTCCCGGTGAGGGAATCCCAGGTGATTTCGATCACATTACGGATTTCAATCAAATTGCTACTGTCTCCGGTCTCCATTACACTGACCCAGATGCCCTTACAGGATGGGATGTTGAGTACAAAATTGTCGGATTCAACGGAATCGCAGTGACAGACCCAGTTTTTGTTTCCTGTGAACCGACAGATGACCTTGCCCCACCAAAGGTGACCGGTCTCACCGGACACTGGAATCGATCAGAGAAGACTGTTTACCTCAAGTGGAACTCGACATCTGAGACAGGCGAACCAAATCTCGGCGGATACTGGGTGTGTCCAGAGGTAATATATCCCGATGGAACACCGGGGCCAAAGGGCAATCTCAATAATGTGTCTCCGGTTGAGAGAAACTGGTATCAGGAGAAAAGAAGCGATCCCGTTGGAACCGACCTCGTCTATAAGGTTGCCGCCATGGATAGGTCGGGAAATGTTGGAGAATGGAGCGATGAGTATGTCATTACGGTGACTTCGGGCTGTCCATTCCTCTATACCTGGAACGGTGAAAAGTTCGTGGAGGACAACAACATCCTTCCCACATCGGAATTATATCCAGATAAGGATGTTACAGACCATTACCTGCTTGAGAAGCCGCTCGTAGAACAAGCGGAGGGATATATATTGAAGATGGCAGAGTATGAGAGTGAGCTCAGTTATCTCAATCAGGTGAAACTGTTGACAGTTGACCATCCCGCAGATATAGATGTTATCGTGGATCAGGATGGAAATATATTGTCAATAGAAAAGGAGACAAAACCGTTGTCCTGTTCGGATGAGAAGAAAAAGAACCAGAAATCTAAAGTGGATTACAAAGACGGAGAGTGCTATATTGCTGAAAAAGGTTCACACCTCATCGTCACCCTCGACCCGACTATAGACCGCGCTTTAGTGCATCCGTGGATAGCGATTAAGGCAGCCTACTTACCACAGTTAAAGGTTGCCGATGGGGACACCTGGAGTGATTTATCGCCAGTTCTTTCGAGGTGGAACTGGTCGGGAGGCGGTGTTGCTTTACCTCAAGGCACAGATAAGATAAAGATTGAGTTCTTCACGAATAACAGACTTGACTATCTCGGTATTGTGTCTTGCGGAGAGGGTGATGTAAAAGTACAGGAAGGTGGTCTTATAGAGGCAAAGGATTCTGGTGGGAATTCCGTTAAAGACCTGCTTCTGGAATTGGATGACAAATACGCCAAACTGATACCCGACAATGTCATAACACTCTGCTTTGATGTGCCCAACAAGGAACCGGGATGGGTACGGGATTTTGTATTTGTATCCAATGGTCGCTACATAAGAAGCGGTGGAGGGGGAGGTCAAACTGCCGACAGTAATATACCTATTATTCATTCCTTATTTCTCCATCCAAATCCAGCGAGGAATGATATGACCATCAAGTTTGGAATTCCAAAAGAGGAGAGGGTCTCTCTGAAGGTTTATGATGTATCTGGCAGAGAGGTAAAAACGCTTGTGGATGGTAGACTTGAAGCGGGTTATCATACCATAAGACTGGACGGAAAGAGTCTCCCCACCGGAATCTACTTCGCGAGGCTTGCGACGGACGGTTATAAGGCAACCAGGAAGCTCGTGCTGATGAAATAGGACCAACACAGGGGTTAGTTAAATAGGGGGCGTTGAGTTTGACGTCCCCTATTATTTTGCCCTGCATTACCTTGTTGTCCCGGGGCTTGTTAAGAATGATAGTTTGTGTTTTTGTTCCACCTTGGTGGTGTACTCTCAAGTTCTCTATTATTCACCATTCACTAATATTTGATATTTTTTTCTTGACTACTTGGAAAAGATGTGGTAAAATAGTAAATATGGAGAAAGATAAAGATTAAATGGCTAAAAGCCGACACGGGGAAAGGAGAACGGGGATGAAATACCTTCCAGAGGGGAGAACTTAAGAAAGAGGGAGTAATTATGGAGGCAACATCGGGTAATACGGGTGTGGCACTTGCGATGTATGGGAGTGTTAAGAATTTTAAGGTTATATTGGCGGTAACTGAGAAGGTATCAAAAGAGAAGATAGATCACTTAAGATCGCTTGGCGCCGATGTAATAATGTGTTCTGGAAATGCAAAACATGGTTCTCCGGAAAGCAGAAATGAGGTTGCAAGAGGCCTTGCCGAGGTCACTCCAAATGCTTTCTATGTAAATCAGCACGAGAACATTGATAATCCAATGGCTCATTACAAAACCACCGCGAGAGAAATATGGGAGGACACGGAAGGCAAGCTGACCCATTTCGTTGCGGGTCTTGGAACCGGTGGTACATTTACCGGAATAGCCAAATTCCTCAAAGAAAAAAACCCGGAGATTAAATGCATTGCCTTTGATCCGGTGGGCTCCGTCTTTTACGATTATTTTAAAAATGGAAAACCCGGTATTTATAAAGAATTTGAAATTGAGGGTCTCGGAGACGATGCAATTATTCCAACCGTGGATTTTTCACTCGTTGACGATATGATACAAATAACAGACAAGAATGCATTTCTTATGACAAGAAAACTTGCCAGGTGGGAAGGATTATTTGTCGGAGGTTCGTCTGGCGCCAATGTCTTCGCGGCGGTGAGTGTTTGTAACAGAGCTCCCGAGGGTTCTATTGTGGTAACTTTACTTCCCGATACCGGCCTTAAATATCTATCAAAAATTTATAATGATAAATGAATGAAGGAGAAAGGATATCTCTAAATAAAATGAAGTTCTTTTTATCGAGTCAAAAAAAAGAGTGAAACACAGGATATGGGAAAGAGGTGTTGGTGAAACATATTCTTGTGCTTCAGGTGTCATGTCTTCCTTTTGTATTCTCAGAAAACTTAATTTAATTGCTCCATGTTGCGAATTTGAATCCAGAGGTGGGGTCCTTGTGGTTGAAGATAGGGGAGAAACTACCTTCTACTGAAGGGAACCCCTCGTTTTGTATTTTGGGGTGAAGTTGAATTCCCAAAATAGGCGTTAAATATACCGTCCTACCAATGGGCGACATTTTGCCCGGCGAATTGAAGGCAGTGTCAAATAGAATATGAAAAACCACAGAGGTCACAGAGGTAATATTAAATATAAAAATTTGGTTCTTCACGGATTTAGT